>NZ_JABWRG010000005.1:0-120132 GCF_014268825.1 Pseudomonas sp. SWRI51
CGCCGGGTACTGCGCGAAGCGCCCTGGCAGGTGGTGATCTTCTCTCTTGGCATGTACTTGGTGGTCTACGGGCTGAAAAATGCCGGCCTCACCGAGATGCTCACCCACCTGCTGAACCGTCTTGCTCAGCAAGGGCTGTGGAGTGCCACCATCGGCACCGGGTTGATTGCTGCATTGTTGTCCTCAGTCATGAACAACATGCCAAGCGTGCTGATCGGCGCCTTGTCTATCGAGGCCAGCGAGGCGCAAGGGCTGGTGCGTGAGGCGATGATCTACGCCAACGTCATCGGCTGCGACCTCGGCCCGAAAATCACCCCTATCGGCAGCCTCGCCACGCTGCTCTGGCTGCACGTGCTGGAGCGCAAAGGCATGCACATCACCTGGGGTTACTACTTCAAGGTCGGCATCCTGCTGACGCTGCCGGTTCTGTTGATCACCCTTTCGGCCCTGGCATTGCGCCTGAGCCTCTGACATCCGCCACGAAGCGGAGGAGCCCCAATGCGAGTCCTGTTCATGTGCACGGCCAACAGTTGCCGCAGCATCCTTTCCGAGGCCATGTTCAATCACCTGGCGCCTCACGGATTTGAAGCCGTCAGTTCCGGCAGTTTTCCGAAGGGCCAAGTGTTGCCTCGCAGCCTGACCACCTTGCAGCATGCCGGCATCTCGACCGATGGGCTGAGCAGCAAGGGCAATGACGCGTTCGAGGGCTGCCCTCCTGATATCGTCATCACCGTGTGCGACAAGGCTGCCGGCGAAGCTTGCCCGGTGTATTTCGGCCCTGCACTGAAGTCGCACTGGGGGCTGGAGGATCCGTCCGATGTCGTGGCTGACGAGGCGTCGGTCGACGCAGCATTCCGCGCCACGCTGGCCCACATCGAGGCTCGCTGCCAGGCCTTCTTCGCACTGCCTTTCGATCACCTTGACCGCGAGCAGCTCAAGCATGAGCTGGATCGCATCGGTACGCTCTGAGCAGGAGGAAACATGTCCGAGCAACTGCATAATCTCGACCTCGCGCTGTTCGATGTGCCGCCCGCGGCAACCCGTTCAAGCGAACACAAACCACGCATCCTGCTGCTGTACGGATCAACCCGCGAACGCTCCTTCAGTCGCTTGCTGGTGGAAGAAGCCGCACGCCTGCTGGAGCACTTCGGTGCCGAGACGCGGGTGTTCAATCCATCAGGCCTGCCGCTGCCTGACGATGTACCTGTCGAGCACCCGAAGGTGCAGGAATTGCGTGATCTGGTGCAGTGGTCGGAAGGCCAGGTCTGGTGCTCGCCAGAGCGGCATGGCGCGATGTCTGCGGTTTTCAAGGCACAGATCGACTGGGTCCCCCTAGCACTGGGAGCGCTTCGCCCTACACAAGGCAAGACGCTGGCGGTCATGCAGGTATGTGGCGGCTCGCAGTCGTTCAACGTGGTCAATCAACTGAGGGTGCTTGGCCGCTGGATGCGGATGTTCACCATCCCGAACCAGTCTTCGGTACCCAAGGCCTACCTGGAGTTCGACGACGCAGGGCGAATGAAGCCTTCGCCGTATTACGATCGTATGGTGGATGTCATGGAAGAACTGGTGAAGTTCACCATGCTGCTGCGTGACCGCCAGGACTTCCTGGTGGATCGGTATTCGGAGCGCAAGGAAAACGCCGAGCAGCTATCTGCTCGTGTGAACCAACGCTCGATCTAAGGCTATGCCCAGAATGTCCGCCATGGGTCGAAAGCGGATCGTCGCCCTAAAACCGAAGCACATCCTGATTGTGCTGGAGTATCAACGTCGAAAGGCCATCAAGCCCCTGACATCAGGGCTTGAGGGCCTTCTTACATTCCTGCATCTGCGTCACTGTTTGGCATAGGTTGGCATCAAATGGCGTGTGGATTGCCCCATTTTTGCCCCACTGCAGCCAGATCTTGCGCGGGAATGGATTGGCTGCGGCATGCCCAGGCTGGGTGGATCGCACTCAACCGGAGAGAACCGGTCGAAGCCTTTGACGGGTACCCTCCGGAAATTCCGTCGGAAACGTTCGAAGGCAAGGGCCTAAACTGATCCAGCATGCTCAGTGACGCGTGAGCGGCTGATGACCCAGCGCGTACAATTGATAGTCGCTCACAGCCTGATAGGCCGACTCGGCCATCAAACGTAGGCGTTCGACTTGCTCAGGCGGCGCACCAGCTGTCTGCGCCTCGTGGTACTGGCGCAGAGCTGAGATTGCTTCACGCATCAGCGGCTCCCCCGCCTCAACCATTCCTTGGATTGTTCGCTTCACAAATTCGACCCCACTCATCAACGCCCGCTTCGACTACCGGGCACCATCAGGAACGAGCGGCAGCCCAAGATCAGAATAGCTGACCGAGGCCTTCATGCTCCCAATTCATGATTACCAACTCGCTGGTGACGTCGGCCTTGCCGTGCCGCTGGTTGGCCGTGGTGTAGCGAATATCTAGGCACTCGAAGTGGAAGCCGTCGAAGGCCCGCCGGATATCAGGGTGGTCGTTGATGCTGACCATCACCCTACCCTTGCAGCGGCGCATGAAGTCGGCCATGCGCTCGTACTCCTCGAACGGGAAGTCGACGCCGTAGCCGGCGGTCTGCCAGTACGGCGGATCCATGTAGAAAAACGTGTGGGCTCGATCATAGCGCTCAGCACAGGTGAGCCAGGGAAGGTTTTCGACATAGGTGCCGGCTAGACGCTGCCATGCCGATGACAGGTTCTCCTCGATGCGCAGCAGGTTGATGGCCGGCCCAGTAGTGGCGGTACCGAACGTCTGCCCGGTGACCTTGCCACCGAAGGCGTGCTGCTGCAGGTAGAAGAAACGGGCGGCGCGCTGTATGTCCGTAAGCGTCTCGGGGCGGGTCATCTTCTGCCACTCGAAGATCTGGCGCGAGCTCAGCGCCCATTTGAACTGGCGGACGAACTCCTCCAGGTGGTTCTGCACCACCCGGTAGAGCGTGACCAGGTCGCCGTTGAGGTCGTTGAGCACCTCCACCGGCGCAGGCTGGGGGCGCATGAAGTACAACGCGGCACCGCCGGCGAATACTTCGACATAGCATTCGTGAGGGGGAAAGAGAGGGATCAAGCGGTCGGCCAGGCGGCGTTTGCCACCCATCCAGGGAACGATAGGAGAGGTCATAGTTTGCAAGTCTTTACTGTATGGATAGACAGGTTTTAGGCTCGCCGCGCTTTGTGCACAAGGCAGAGGCCGCGGCTGGACTTGCAGGAAGGGTCTGCGGGTTCGGTGGGCCGGGCTGGATGTTGACGCATCCTCCCGGCTCGCCTCTTTACTACTTCGTGACTTCGCGTACGTAGGCCTGACAGGCCTTGAGCGCGATCATTCCTTGATCGCCTTCGTCGGTGATGGCGATAATTCTTCGAGCATGCGCTGGGTCAAGTTGGGTGCGTATGGCTCCAGCCACCACGCTTCCGGCGCCGGCGGCTTCTCGCACCCTACCGCCACAACCCTGGGCGGCAATGGTTCCGGCGTCGACCAGGACTGACAACCGCACATCAGCAGTAGCAAGCCGGTCGCGCAGGCGAGCCTGAGCTTGTTGAGCATCGTTCATCTCCTTCCAGTGATTTTGATTTTGCTGCTGCAGGCGGTCTTCCAGGTCACGCCGGGCATCCTGTTGCAGCGCCAACTGATCGAGGGCGGCACCAGCCGCAGCTTCACGCTCACTGCTGTACGCCGAGTCTTTTTGCGCAAGCTGCTGCTCGTATTCGGCCGCTTGTGTGGCCAGCTCGTTGGCCTGCCACACCCAAGCCAGGCGGGCGCCCACTGCCAAGCCAAGCACCAGGGCAAGCAACGCCCACCGCGCCCCGAGCGAAATCAAAGCAGCACCTGCTCAGCACGCTTGTAGATCGCCAGCCGGTCGTCGAGCCCGTTGAGCCCACCATTGATGCGGCGGGTGATGGTCTCGAACGCCGAAGGGCCTTTGTCCGCGAGCGAGTTGAGGCTCGCTTGGTGCCAAAACCACCCGGCCGAATCAGCAGCATGCTCGGGCTGCTCCAGCAGCTCAGGGTGGGCCAGCAGGTCGAGGCCCAGGGCCTCGCCGCAGCGCTGGTAGTTGGCGTAACCGGTGACCTGAATCAGCCCCCGGCCGCGGTATTTCTGGCCGTCGCCGTCGGCCTCGGGCGTGTTGCCCAGCCGCGCTGCCAGTTTGCCGGTGTCATACTTGGCCAAATACTGGTCGTTGCCCAGCTCACGGACGTAACGCAATTGGCCGGACTCATGCCCCACCTGAGCGAGGAAGGCTCGCTTACGCAGCGGGGTGACAATGCCCCACTTCACCATGGCCACGTTGAGGGCAGGAAGAAAAACGCCGGCTTGTGCGCCGGCGTTGGGGAGGATCTGCTGCAGCTGTTTGAGGGTGACAGTCATCTTGAATCTCCTGTATTGGCCGCTCAGGCCGGTTTCACGTCGACCACCTTCAGTGGTTTGTCTGTTTTCTTTTTCTTGCCCTTGGCTTTCGCCTTGCCCTTTTTGCCGCCGTTGCACTCCACCGCCGTCGTCCAGCCCGAGGCGTCGAACGTCTGCTCGACGCTATCGACTAGGTACTCGCCGTCCAGGCCGATCTTGAAGCCTTGTGCGTTAATCACCCGTTCAGCGAACAGGTCTGAGCGCCCCGCCATCTGCAGGCGAACACCGGCAGTGGTTCGGTTGAACGCGGCCAGCTTGGCCTTGGCGGCCTGCTCTGCCGCAGTCTTGTCGGGATAAATGTGTCGGTCGGTGTGCACCGCCGGAAGGTTACTGGGGGCGTCTTCGTTGTCGAGCTCGACCACCTTCAACTTGCCGGTCTTCTTGTCCTGGTGCTGAGTCTTCACCGCCTTCTGCGCGCTACGATCGCCGAGGCGGAATTGCCAGCGGCTCACATCGGCGGGGGTGATCTTGATCGCGCCAAAGGCCTTGCCGCTGGCACTCACGCTGGCCTCGCGTGGCATCACCAGCAGCTTGCCGTCGGCCACCTTCGCTGTGCAGTCGTACTGCTTGGCCAGCCGCGTGATGAAGTTGAAGTCCGATTCGTTGCGCTGGTCGACCCGTTCAACCTTCGTCTGTACCGGGCAAGCCGGCTGCCATCCGTTGCGGGCAGCGACGTCGCGCACGATCTGCGCTAGCGGCACGTTTTCCCAGCTGCCGCTACGCGTCGTCTTGCCTGTGCCGCGCATGTCGCTGGCCTTGCCCCGGATGACAATCGTCCTGGGCGGACCTGAAACCTCGATCTCGTCGACCGTGTAGCGGCCCAGGCGCGCCAAGGCGCTGCCGGAATAGCCCATGTAAACCTCGATACCGTGGCCACGCGCGGGCAAAGCCACTGCGGCGTCCCGGTCATCGATGCGCAGCTCGAACTCGTCGGAGTCCATCCCCGGCTTGTCGGTTGTCCGCAGCAACAGCAACCGGTCATTGATCAACGTCGTGATGTCCCTGCCATCCGCGACGATGCGAAACGTAGGCCGCATACGGTCTCCAGAATGAAGAAGCCCCGCACTGGGCGGGGCTTGTGGGTGATGGGGTCAGCCCCACAACAGCACCGTCTCAATCGACGGTGCCGGTAGATCCGGCAAGTGGATGATGACCCCAGCCCGGTAGGGTTGCGGCTCGTCCGACAGGCCCTGATTCGCATCCATCACCAACTCGACGGTGCCATTAAGGTGCCCGTAGTGCTGGTAACACACGGTGTCGAGCAGGTCCCCGTCAGACGTTCTGCATGTCTTCGCCATACTTCACGAACTCCAGTGAGAACCCTTGTTTACGCGGGATGCCCCCAGCCAGCAGGGCACTCTGCTCTTCGTCGATGCTGGTCAAGCACCAGGTGCCGAGCACATCGCCGTAACCGGTGATCAGCGTCATCGGCTGCAGCTGGCGGATGATCGTCCTAAGCGTGTCCAACTGCTTCAACCCACCCTTGAAGCCTGGATAGATCGCGCCCTTGAGCGACAGTTTGTCCTCGCCGTGGCCCACACCCTGTTGCGCGATGTCGCGGGTCAGTCGCTCCTGCGCCGCCCAACGTGCCGACGTCTGCCGCCTCAGCTCATCGAACGCCGCAGTGTTCAGGTTGAAGTAGTACGGCTGGGCCTTGGCATCGAGCGGCTGCATGATCAGCAGGTGCGGGAACGGCTGCACCGCCTCGGCCGCAGGCGTTGCACCTGCAGCACTGGTCGGAAAAATGTCACCTAGGGCCGGGCTGAGGCCGCCTGCGATACGGTTGATCGCCGCCGCGGCCTTGCTGGCCTGCTCCCGCAATGCCCCCAACCGCTCCTGCACCGCCGACGCCCCGGTCACCACCTGGCTGTAGGTCGAGGCGACCCGCCCGACAACAGACTGCGCGGCACTGATCGCCCGCATCGTCCGCTGCAGCTTGCCGCCGATAGCCGGACCAATAACGGGTAGCCCTTCCAGCTCAGCGGCCGCGCCACTCATGTCGCTGACGGCACCGTTGAGCGGCCCGAGCATGCCGTCGAGGCTGGAGCGGCCAGCCTCCCCCGCCGCAATCAACTCCGCTAGCGTCGACTGCATGGACTCCATGTAGGCCATGGCACCTCCTTAAAGATGGGGTTCGTCGAACAACTGCCCTGCCGCCTGCCGAGACAGCCCCTCCTGCGACCAGCTCTCCCAGCTTCGGCGGATCAGTGCCTCAAGTGTGCTGAAGACCTGCTGCGGATCCTTGACGTCGCCTTGGACCGTGATCGGCATGTTGGGCATGTAGGAGAACTGCTGGTCGACCCTAGGCGGATCACCTTTAGGTTTGGCCTGCTCAAGCGCCTGGGCGACCACCGGGGCGGTCGGCGCCGGAGCTGCAGCCGCGATTGAGCGAGCCACATCCCCAGGCTCAGGCGCTTTCTCGGTTTTGGCGGGAGCCTCATCCTCACCGAACAGCTTGAGCCCGAGGAAACCGCCCAATTCTTCACCCCCCATACCTCCCAGCACCGCGCCGATCAAACTGCCGATAGCACTACCGACAACCGGCACAACCGAACCAATGGCTGCCCCCGCCGATGCGCCGGCCATTGATCCAGCCAAACCGCCCGCTGCTCGACCGTAGCCCTCAGCCTTCTCGTTCTGCGTCTCCGCAGTCGTCGCCGTGTCGTACACTTTCATCCCAAAGTCCAGGACGTTGCCGCCAGGCAGCTTCTTCGCAAGCTTTGAGACCAGGCCAGACGCCTTGCCCATCAGGCCGGTCTCAGCCAGCGCCGGCGCAAGCGTTTCTGCCCTGCCGAGTAGAGACGTCGCGGTCGTTCCGATACGAGAGAGTCGAGAGGCGGGTGCCGGTACCGGCGCTGGTGCGGGGACCGGCGGGCGGGCCCTGGGCCTCGACGTCGAACTGCCAGAGCCACCCGCCCCCCGCGATCGGCGCCCACCGCGACGGCGGCGACGTCCGCGCGACTCGCCACCACCCATGCCTCCAAAGTCGCTGGCATTCACGACAAAGACCTTTTGCGGCTCAGCCGAGCCGCCATCCTCACCATCCTTCTCTTTCTCGGTGCGGAACAGGTCCAGCAGATCGAGGCCAATGTCCACGGGGTCCAGCCCGCCGGCCTTCTCTTCGCCCTCTGTCTCATAACCGTCGCCTTTGCCAGTGGCCGCGCGCACGCTTTTCTGGAACATGCTGATGACTTTGTTGCGTCCGCTTTCGTCCTCGTCGCCACCGCCCTCACCGTCTTCGGAGTTCGTCACGAAGACTTTCTGCACCTCATCCTTGTCTTTCGCAGCGCCAAGCAAACCACCGCGCGCCACATTGAGCATGCCCTTGCCAATCTTGAAGGCGCTGAACGCCGTCTTGATCGCGACAAACGCAGCAGCGACAGCTACTGCTCCGGCGACCAGCGTCTGCGAGCCGTCAGAAAGCTTGGTGAATGCGTTCGCGACGCTGGTGATGCCTTGGGCCAGTCGATCAGTGAAGGGGCGGATGGCATCGCCAATGCTGCGCATCGAGTCGTCGACCGCCTGCAGCGTTTCACGCCAGATCTGCGCCGACGTCTCACGACGCTCAGTCAGGTTCTGGTCGAGTATCCCTGTGGCTTTGGTCGAGTCATTCTTGAGCTGGGCATACAGCTCACGGTTCTGCGAATAGGCCGTGAGGGCCGCTTTAACCTGCATGTCCGCGAAGAGGTCGCCGGTGCGCAGCGACTTCTCCAACGCATCAAGGGCGGCCTTGGCTTTCTCCGGGTCAGCTTCCTTGCTGATGGACGCCTGGCCGTCTTTGATCTTCTTGGCCTTGGCCGGGTCCGTAGCCTCAACGTACTTCAACGCCAGCGCCATTGATGACTCAATCGTAGACATCCCTTTCTGGATGCCCGTGTTCAGTGACGCTTGATAGTCAATGCCCGCATCCTTGTAGGCTTTGACGATGTCACCCGAGCCGATCTTCTCGACCCAGTTTTTGAAGTTGTTCGCCGCTTCGTCCGAGCTGCCCGCAGTCTTCATCTGCACCTGCAGCATCGAGCCGAGCGACGTCACTGCATCAAGCCCAGTGCTGCCGGTCTTCTCCATCGATGCCAACAACTGGGGGAACCAGCGCGCCATGTCACTGGCCTCAAAGCTTCCCGCCTGGCCCTGGTAGGCGATAGCCTCCAGCGCCTGCTGCATCACGCGCGGGTCGGTGATTTTGGCGTTCTGCTGCAGCGCCTGAATCATCGACGCGGTATCGACGCCACTGGCGCCCTGCCCCACGGCAAACTTGGCCGCCACCGGCGCATACGAAAGCGCCTTGTCCAGCTCCATGCCGGCGCCGACGAGCTGGTTGACCAGGTCGGCCACATCATTGCGCGACATCCCCGTGTCTTGGGCAGTGTCGATGACCGTCCGGGTCAACTGGGCTTCTTCGGGCTTGTTCGCGATGCCAGCCTTGATCGCGATATCACGGATGATCGCCTGGTAATCCGCGCTGATCTTCGTCGGAATCGCCACCATGCCAGCGCCCACCGCAGCAGCGCCGATGTTCGACTTGAGCGATGCCTTGCCCGCTTCGATCTGCTGCCGGCCTTTCTGCTTCAGGTCCGCCGCTTTGGCTTCCCGGCCGAGCCGCTGGTACTCCCGAGCCAGGCGCCCGACCTCGACGCCCTGTTTTTTGAGGGCATCAAGGTTACCCTCAAGCCGGCGAAGCAGCCCCGATGCTGCAGCCGAGCCACTGTCATGGGCTTTCTTCCACTCATCCCTGAGTTTGATCGTCTCGCCGATGGTGTTCTTCAACACCTTGGCGTTCTTGCCTGCATCCTCGAGCTTTTTGATATGCCCTTTGGCGGTACCGAAAGCAGCATCCAGTGATGCTGCTACGGCGCCGCCGATTTCCAGCGCTATCGCCAGACGTGCCATGCGCTACCCTCCTGCAGGCTCAGTCCGTGAGCCACCAGACGGTGTCCGTCCAGGACATGGTTGAGATCTCTGCCGCCGAGAAACCCAGCTCTACGGCCAGCCGCTTGGCTAGCCGCTTCTGGGTCTGGGGGTCAAAGCTCGTCGTCTTGGACCAGACGAAAGTAGCCGGCCTGAACGCGGGTGTAGTCCTTCAGCGTCAGGCCTTCGAGGTCTTTCACACCGACCTCGGCGAGCGACGCGAACAGGTTCAGCTCGCGCTGCTCGTCGTCCCCCACGGTGGTGGTCTGTGCCGCACGGATATCGCGCACGGTGGGCGCACGAAGGCTCAGGTGATCCATCTGCACGCCGTTGAGTTCGGTCGGTTTGCTCAAGCGCACAGTGACACGATCGGCTTCGACGGTCAGGAAGGCGGGAGTTTTCTTGGTCATGGTGCTGTGTCCGTTTGATGAGAGGAAGAGTTACAAGCCCAGGGCGGCGCGCTGAGCAGCCAGTTGATCGACACCATCGATCACACGCTTCATGCCCAGGGCGTCGATCTCGTAGATCAGACGGCCATCGACTTCGAGCTTGTAGTAGGTCACGCCGACGCTGTACTTGATCTCGGCCTTGTCGCCGGGCTTCCAGTCGCCCATGTCGACTTCCTTGAGGGTGCCGCGCAGGGTGACCACCACAGGAGTGATGGCGCCCTTCAAGCCCTTGAACGCCCCCCGGAAGGTGCCGTTGAAGGCGGTACCGTCAGCCAGGCCGAAGAACTTCATCGCTTCGCGGCGCACGCCGGTGGTGGTGAAGGCGGCTTCCTGCTTTTCCATGCCTTGGTCCAGTTCGACCGGCAGGTCCATGCCACCACCGCGGTGCTCTTCCATCTTGAGGGTGAGCTTGGGCAGGGTCAGGCTGGGCACATCACCCTGGAAGCTCACGCCGTCTACGAAGAGGTTCAGGTTGGCCAGGGTCTGGGGAATCATTGCCATGCGATGCGCTCCTTAAGCGGCAGAGTCGAGGACTTCGGTCAACCACTGGTTGGTGACTTCAACGCGGAAGTTGGGGTTCTCAGCTGGGGGCACGTCGGTGAAGCGGATGTTCCAATACACCTTGCCCTGCTCCAGCTGGCTGGCGGTATTCAACGTCTCGTCGGCGAACACCTCGAAGTTGATAATTGCGCCCTGATTCTTCAGGTCGCGCATGAAGGCCTGCAGCCCTTCGGTCACGTCGTTGACGTAGGTGGCAGTGATCGAGCGGTCAACCGCCCATTTGTGGCCGTAGAGGATCGCGTCCATGACGATGTCCATGGTCCGCACACGGGTAACGAACGCCCACTTCGGATCGCTGGACAGAGTGCGGTTGCCCCACAGGCGGTAGCCGTCGTCGCGGATAATGGTGGTTACGTTGGCGTTGTTCAGCAGGTTGGCCCGGCAGGTCTCGTCGCCATCAAGGAACTCTATCGGGCGAGTAGTACCAGTGATGCCCACGAACTCCTTGTTTGACGGCGACGCCCAGAACCCGTACTCCTTGTCGGTCCAGGCGAACAGGCCAGCAACCCAGGCCGAGCTGGGGGCGTTGATCGTTGCGCTGGCATCCGTATCCCACATCTGCACGCCCGGATCGACCATGTAGGCACGCTTGGCACCGAACTCGCCTGCATAGGCGATGGCCGCCTCGTCGGTGGTGTTCGGGCCATCGATGATGGCGATGCCGCGCAGCTTGTCAGCCAAAGCCACCATGGCTGTGCCGACCGCCTGGGTCGAGCTGTGCTTCGGGGCAATGAGCAACCGCGGCTGGGCGTTGAACCGGCTCTTGCCATCGAGCAGCGCCTGCAGGCCGGTGCGCTTGCCGCTGGCCAACTGGCCGCCGATGATCGCCGACGTCTGCTCGGGCGCGTTGTCGACCTTGGCCACACCACAGGCAACAATGACTGCCTTGGCGCGGGTGTAGATGGCGCGGCAGGCTTTGGTGATCGCCGAGTTCTGCCCGAACGCTGCAACCGCCTCGCGCTCGCTGGTGATCAGCACCAGGTCGTTGGCCTTGGCCGCGGTCTCAGGGCCTTCGGTGAAGGTATCGACCAGACCTATGATCGAGGACGACGGCAGCGCGATGCTACGCGCGCCGGTGTCAATGTTGGTCACGGTGACGCCGTGAAAGAATCCGCTCATACAATCTCCAGATGTGAAAAGGCCCCGCAGAGCGAGGCCAATGGGTGCAGCAGGAATGAAAACGCCCCGTCAGTGCGGGGCGTTATGGGGTCTGTTCTGTAACCCAGGGCGGCGCCACGGGGCGCTGCTCGATGAGCGGGAAGGCCTCAGCCTGCGGCCAGTCGCGCAGCTGCTGCATGTACAGCAGCAACTCAGTGAACTGCTCGGCTGTCAGCGTGGTTTCGGCGCCGATATCCAGTTGGTCGCGGTGCCGGTCTCGCAGCCAGGTCACTGCCAGCAGCTCAGCATCGCGCCACTGACGCTCTGGCTCCTCTGCCGCAACTCCCTGCACTAACCCAGCAAGAACCTCGGGGATTTCAACCGGCTCAACAACCGCGGGGCGTAGCGTTTCGATAATTGCCGACACGCCAGCGGCATCCAGGGTCGAATCGCCGAGGACTTGCTGAGGTATGTAGTGATTGAGGATGGTCGCGCCCCAGTCGATGACCATGGTTTGCGAGCCGGCGTCTACGGATAGAACCTTAAAACTCATACGATGACCCCTTTCAGTCTTTCTGCCTCGCCACCGGCGATGATCGAGAGCACATGCCCGGCCCTATCAATTGCATACCCGCCTGCACCTGCGACCGACGTAACGGTAACGCCGGCTTCCCCGGGAGCTCCACCAGCACCACCTTGGTGTCCAGAGCTGTAGCGGCCGCCTGCACCACCGACGTCGTCGGTACCGGCGCCCGGCCGAGTAAAGGTGTAGGTGCTGTTCTGATACATCCCGCCTGCTGCGCCACCCGGCCGACCTGCACCTCCACCACCACCCGCATAGAGCGTCTGCGACAGGTAGCGCCACCCACCGCCGCCGCCGCCTCCGTAAACGAGGCCAGCTCGGTTATCCAGGGCAGTGTCGCACTCAAGCAGCAGAGCCCCCTTGCCCGGCCCTGCTGCCGCAGGATATGCGCCGGCACCACCAGCGCCACGGATTGCACCCTCATTGATGATGGTCAACGTTGATCCGGCGGGAAACACCCCCGTGCGCAACGCAAAACCCGAGGTACCGCCATACAGCGTGGCACGGTTAATGAACACATAGTGGCGTTTTCTGGTGGGGCTCCCCATAAGCTCGAATATGCTTGCGCCTGCCCGATCCAGCGTATTGATGAACACCACTTGTCGACGCCAAACCGTTCTCCAGCCGTCAGCTGTCAAGACGAAAAGCTCCTCGCCCTCGCGCCATCCGTCTGCAAGCTTCACGCTCGGCATCACGCCCGCGGCATATCCACCTTCAACCTTCACATGAAAATTCATCAAGGCACCTCGTACTGCAGCCACAAGGTGCCCACTACGCCATCATCAGCTGTAGGCGGGTTCGGCGAGTAAACAATCTTGCTTGCAGGAAAGGCATCAGTAATGCCGTACCCCGCGAGCGTGGTCGGATTGCTTCCCGATACGACCCGGCCATAGGCATCGACCTTCACCGAACGATAGGTGCCACTCTCCACGCCAGTGGGACCGCTGGCGGCGCCACCTCCCAATTGGAAGGCGGCACCGTCGTAGTTCAGGTCATACAAGACGCCGGCACGCAGGTCGCCAGGGGCCAAGTCGACCAAGCCGCCAACGCCCACCTTCTTCACTGCTACCGGCGCAAGGGCTCCGATCTTGGCGGTAACAGCACCCGTGTTCGTTTCCCCCGCCTGGAACTGGAAACGCTGGCCCGCAGAGAGGGCGGTTAGCACCGCCTCTGTGCTCTGCAGCTTGAGTACCAGGGCGTCAGCGCTGCCCGTTGCAACGCCAAGCCATGCCAGGGGCCCGGCAGACTTGGCCACGTCTGCTCGGCGGAGGTACTGCGTATGCGGGTCTGCAGCTTCGACGTGGGCTTTGAGCTGGTTACGTCCGTACAGCTCAGCAGCTTCGCTGGCCTTGTCGACGTAGTCACGGGTGGCCAAGACGATGCTCGGGTCGATCTTGAGGGTGATGTTGGCCACGTTGCCGAACACCACATGCATGCGAATGGTCTGGGTCCGCCCTGACCCCTGCACCAGCAACGGCTTGTAACTGGGTGGCGGCTTTGCCACGGCCACCAGGTTGCCGGCGGCATCCTCCAGGCCCAGCTCGCGGACCCACCACCCTCCAATCTCCGGCGGTAGCACCAGCTCGGCGACCAGCACTGAGGGGTCGGCTGGCGACTGAAACAGCGCGTTGAGCGGTGCCCGGTGCACCTGCCGCACAAGCCCGGCCTGGGTAGGCTTTGGCGTGGGATCAGGGGCCACTCCCGGCTCGCCACCGGCATCCCCGATAAGCATGTGTGTGATATTCCAAGGCAAGCCCAGCGCGGCGCTGTTAGCCTGCTGGGCCACGCCGACATTGGTCAGGAACCCACCGAATTGCGTGGTTGAGTTAGCCATTCAGATAAATTTCCAGTAGGTCAATTGTGTGGTCGGTCATCAGTTCGTAGGCGCCCACGCTGACATCGATGTCCGACGCCTCCCACGGGTACACCTCGATCACTTCGCCGTCGAAGCTGGGCGCGACTTGGTAAGCCGGCACGCGGGTCTCAAGGCTGATGTCCAAGCCGAGCATGTGCCGGCTGACGGGCCGGGCGTCATTAATCAACCGGGACAGCTCTTGGTAGGTGTCCTCGCTGATCCCGCCGTTCGAGACACCGACCTTCAGTGCGAAGGTGCCCCGTGGACCGGGAGGCTGCAGCTCCCACCACTCGTTGATTTCGATCAGATAGCCGAAAGGCTCGACCACCCGGCGCAGCGCGCCGATCGTCCCCTTGTAGGCATGGACGAAGAACGCCGAACGAATGACGGAACGCTTGACGGTTTCCGACCAGGTGTCGTCCCAGCGGTCTACCGACCAAGCCCAGGCCAGTTGGTACAGCAGGTGCGCCGGGCAAGTGTCCGGGCTGTACAAGGTGCGCAAGGGCACGTCGGTCACTTCGTCCGTGGCGTACTCGACGGCCCGCTCAAGCTGGGTGCTGTTCAGCGGTAGCAGGCTCGTCATGTCAGCTACCCCGCGTCACTGTCACACCCTCGCACCAGGCCGCCTGTGCCTTAGTGGGCGTGATGTTCTGCCATCCCACCAGCTCGACACGCTCGACGCCGGTGATGTGCAACTGGGCATCAATGCCCGATCGCACTACAGCGACGCCGAGCCGGCGGCGTGGGTTGACCCAGGCGTTCAAGCGACGCCGACACTCGGCCTGAATGGCCTCGTTTTCAGGCCCGGTACCGACCATGTAGACCAAAGCTTCGATGCGGTACGGCAGGATCTCGGCCGACTGAACCGTCAGCCGATCACCCAGCGGCCTCACATCGTCATCGCTCAGACGCCTGTCAACAGTGGCGAGCAGCTCGGGCGAGGCCTCCCCGTTTCCATCCAAGGCCAGCACCGTCACGACCACCTCGGCCGGGGCCGGGCTTTCTGCCGTGGCGTCTGCGACCAAACCCGAGGCATTGCGTGCGTGCAGGATGTAGCTGTTACGCGGCCCCGCCGTGGTCAGGCCCTCGTACACCAATTGCACCCGCTCGCGCAGCGCATCGTCGGCCTCCAGCACTTCCGCCACCGGCGGCACTGCATCCAGGTCCTCGGCTTGCACGACCAGACGTTCCAGGTTGACGTTGGCCGCCAGGTGGTCCAGATCGGCGCCGCGGGCGAATGCCAGCAGCAACGACTTGGCTGCGTCGTTCACCCGGCCACGGTTCTGCAGCTTGCGAAATGCACCCAGCTCCAGCAGCTTGGTGATCGGGTCGCTTTCAAGCAGCGCGTCCCAGTTGTCACCCATGTAGTCGCGAAAGCGCTGCAGTTCGTCGTCGTACACCCCTTCAAAGTCCAGGCTTTCCAGCACCTGCGGTACCGGCAGCTGGGCAAGATCCACTGTGCTCATACGCTCACCTCCACGACGGCGTCGTCGCCCAGGTACTGACCAGACAACTGCAGGCTGACTTGACCACCGAGGACTGCCACCACCCGCACCCGCTCAAGCTTCAACCGTGGTTCCCAGCGTCCAAGGGCGCGGGCAACTTCAGCCTGAACGGCGCTCTTCCACCCCTCGTTGACCGGCAAGTCGACGTAGCGGCGCAAGTTGCTGCCGTACTCCGGGCGCATCCGGCGACTACCAACGGCAGTACCCAGGATGTCCTCGATGGACTGCCGCAAGTGCGCCACGCCGCTGACTGGCTGACCCGTCCGGCGGTCCATACCGATCATGTTCAGGCCCCTTGTTCGACGAAGTCGGGACGGTTGCGCATGTAGTCGACGGCTAGCGTGTTGTCGCGGCGCACCTCGACGACGCCGCGCACGACCTCAAGTTCTACCCAGTTGGGCAGGAACAGCTTGCGACGATCATAGGTTTGGTCGACGAAGGTAATCGTCTCCCCCACCGGCTCCACAGGCACCAGGGCCTCGCCGGGGTCTTTCTCTGCCTTGGCCATAAACCCTCCAGCCGTAAAAAAGCCCGCACTAGGCGGGCTGGTCAGTGTTTGTGGTTTGCCGTGTTACCAGCGGTGTCGATGATTCGGCCACCGCCATTGATATCGCCGGTCACCGTTAGGGGGCCGTTGATGGTGACCTGCCCCGTCAGGGTAATCGTGTCGGCCTGGCCCACCAGGGTTGAGGCCTGCACCGTGACGCTTTGCGCCTTGGCCGTGATGCTGCTGGACTCGGCGGTGATCGCGTCGTCGGTTATCACCACCTTGCTACTGCCGACCTCAATCGTCACGGTGCCAGTGGGGAGCTTGATGGTGTAGCTCTTGGCCTGCCAGTCGTACACCAGCTCCCCACCATCATCGAAGCGCCACACCTCGACGTGGTCGCGATTGTCGGGCGGTGCGCCTGCATCCCCGTACAAGCCCGGCATAAAGGTGCCCTGCGCGGGGTTACCGCTCGGGCTGATCAGCACGCCCTGCTCGCCGATGCTGGGAATACGCCAGTGACGAGCCTTGCCGGCGGCCTGCGCATGCCAGCGCACCCAAGCGCTGGTCCAGTCGCCGCCGTCCGAAACCCGGACACGCGCAGCGCCTAGGTCGACTGCAACAACCACACACGGCAGCACCGTGTCGGCCAGCATGCGGTCATGTTGCGCAGAGACATAGCTCATGCTGAGCCCTCCCGTGGTTCAGGCCAGGGCCACTCCTCGACCCCGATGTAGATGACCTGTGTCCACTCCACCACCCAGACGGCATAACCATCCAGTTCAGGGCGGGTCCAGTCCTGTGCCGCCCGCACGAATTTGGCCGGTTCAGCTGGCACGCCCCAGGTTTGCATGCGCAGCAGAACGGTCAGTTGCGCTGCAGTGAAGGCCGCCATCCGCAGGCTATGCGGCTCCTCACCCGCCACAATCACCCGTGCCTCAAAGCGAACATCGATGCCGATTTCGCCTGTGCCCTGATCGGGACCAGGCTCCCATTCGGCCAGCTCTATCACCACGGCCGGTGGGTCGACACGATCCAAGCGATCAGGCATCGTGCCGACGTAACGCAGCGCGGGAATCGTTTCGGCGATGTGCCGCTCGATCGCCGCATACAAACCATCAAGCGGTATTGGATCGTCATCCTCGTCCACTACCCACCCTCCCCAGCAGTTTCTGCAGCTCGTAGTTGAGTTCTTGCTTCATGACCACCAGCAGACGCTGGTGGGCCTTTGCAGTCCACGACTCGAAATGGGGCTTTACGTCGTCCAGGGAAATCATGGCCTTAGCCAGCGGGAAGCGACTGCCGTTCTCGGCGATCCATCCCGAGCTAGGCCCACCGCCACCCGACACGTCGCTGCCTGGGTAGTCGCTTTCCTTGAAATGCTTGCTGGCCGTGCGGATCCAGATATCGGGCCGCCCGCCATAAACATTCTTGAAAAACGCCCCCTGGTAACGCCGGCCAGCAACAGAGACACCGGTGCGGGTTTGCCGTGCCCGACCAGCACGGCTGGCGGCGATCGGGTCCAGACCAAACCAAAGCTTGCCCTGGCCATTGCTGCCTACCGGGTAGGCCCGCAGGCGCTGCCGCACCGAAGCCACAGCGATGCGCTCCTGCAGGGCGACCGCGCGACCGACGTGGGTGCGCAGCCAGCGCAACGTCTTGTTGATGGCACGACGCTGGGCCTTGGCGATTGCCTTGGGCGCGAGCGCAGCAAACTCCTCGAACCCAGCCACCTGCTGCGGAATGGCCTGCAGTGTGATCATCCCGGTGGTGGCAGAGACTTTGCTGTAACTCCCGACGCTCATGCCGCTTTCCTCAGCACCAAGGCCACCAGACCGTCCCCGCCTGGTTCAACACTGGCGATCGTGTAGGTGCCTCCGCCGTCTTCTTTCGCCAAGTCGATTTCTACCCGCTGGCGGGTTTCAACGCCGGCGTTGTCCTTCACACGGATAACCAGGTGCGGCTCGCGCAGGGCCGTGGTGATGCGGCCGAGCTTCGGCTGCAGCCACGGCGCAGAGAACATCCCCAGCACCTCACGCCCCTCGATCAGAGCGCGATCGCCCAGGACATCGAACACCGTGTCGTCCACTTCGTCGATCAGGTCCCGGAAGGCCATGATCAGAGCGTCAGGCGGATGACGGCACGGGGACGGGTGCAGATGTGCAGCGGGTTGGACTGTGCCTCACCGTCGATGCCTTTGCCGAATGGCATCTCTTCGATCTTGCTGTAGTACGGCAGACCCTCGGTATTGACCGTCTCGATGTAATCCGCCGGTGCGTAGATCGAGAGGAACAGGTCCGAAACGCCCTCGGGCACCAGACGTGCTTCATCGTCGGCAACATAGGCGTTGCCGCCGACCTTGCCGCGGTAGCGCTCCCAGCTGATGCCGCCGAAGTCGAACGACTCGCGACCGTCGCCCCGCAGGGATGCGGCCTGCTGGCTGCCCTTGTAGGTATCGACAATCGACTTGTGGGCGATCAGCTTCTTCCAGAACGTCTTGCCACAGAAAGCACGGGAGCCGGTGGTGGTGACGTTGCCGAGGGCATCCTCCTGCATGTCCAGCGCGTCCACGCACTGGGCCTGGACGTTCGACTCTTGATCGTTGAGGCCCATGGCCAGCTTCTGCTGGGACACGCCAAACACCTTGTAGATGTCCAGCAGCACCGTGGCGCCATCGGCATCGAGCACCTTGCCGTTGAGCGCACCCATACGGTGAAATTCGTGGGTGGCATCCAACTGGCTGCGCGCCTTGCTCAGTCGCTTGTTAACCACGGCCTGAACGGCCTGCAACTCCGTCAAAGCACCGAACGCACGAATGCCCTGGATCTCATCGGCCTTGATCGCGAAGCGCTGCGGCAGGTGAATGGTGTTGAACGGAATCAGCTGCCGCTTGCTGCCACCGACCACCAGGCCAGAGGTGCCGCGCTCGCCCGACGGTACCAGCGCGAGAATGTCGCCATCCTTTTCGATCTGGACGGTCAGGGTTGGAACGCCCTCTTCACGGAACAGCCCGAGCGCCGCCAGGCGGCCCGGCACATATTCCTGCTCGTTGATAGCCGCAGTCAGGGCTGCAACGCTGAAGGCATCGTCTTGAAAAATGGCAATCTCAGCCATGGGGTACTCCAGAAAGTAAGAACCCCGCACAGGGCGGGGTTGGGGGGAACAGAAGGTCAGGTCAGCGCAGGATGATGAAGTGCGCGGCCAAGGCTTTTTCCGCGTCGGCATCGATGCCGGTCAGCAGGGCTTCGCTGACCTCTGCCAGACGCACCACGGCGCGACCGCGACGGGTGGTATCCGACTCGCCGAGGGGGGCGAAGAGGATGCATACGGCGTTTTCGCTACCGTCCTCCGCCGCGGGGCTGTAGGCAGTGAATTCGCCACTCGCGGTGAGTCGCCCCAACACCTGCCCAGCAACCAGGGCCGGGCCAGCAGCGATGTTGATGGCTTCGCGGGAGATCTTCCCTGCCCCCTCGGAAAGCAAGAACTCACCGGCGTGGACCGGTTCGTGTTGGATGCTGCTCATGGTCGTGCTCCTTTGTTGGCGGCCTGCCGGCGGGCGGCCCAAATGCTGGATGGGTTCGGCAACTGCGCCTTGACCTTCTCCTGGTCGTCATCGGCCGGGGGCAGGCTGTTGTTGATTTCGAAGCCTTTGCCGGAACTGACCAGCTTCTCGAACAGCCGCGCCCGAACTGCGTCAGCGTCCAGGCCTGCGGCCACGTATTCTTTGGTCAGCTCGGGCAACCGCGCCGCGACACACAGATCGTGAATACCTTTGGCAGTCGCCAGCGCAGCCTGCACCGTGGCCTTGTCGACCAACTTGGTCGACGCAATCAGCGTCTCGGCCAGGTTGCCGATGCCGGCCTTGGTGCAGTCCTGGGTGATCATCAGAGCCAACGCCGTGGAGTCGCTGACGTCAGGTTTGGTCGGCGCCGGCGGCTTCACCTGGTCATCGGCCGGAGGCTTGCTGGCCAGTTGGTCGAGCAACGGCTGCGGGGTTTTCTGGTACCGGGCCATAGCCGCGCCATTACCCAGACACGCCCGCACCTGCACGCCGCTGCCGATCTCATCCACCAGCCCGAGCGCGAGCGCCTCCTCGGCGGTGAGCCAGCTTTCATCGTTGACCAGCCGCCGCAGCTCGGCTTCGTCAATATCAGGCGACTTGGCCTTGTAGGCCGCGATGATCACCTCGAACGCCTGATCGAGCACATCGGCCACCCGGCGCAGCTCATCGGCGTCGCCCTCGATCCAGGTATAGGGGTTGTGAATCATCAGGATTGCGTTCGATGCCATCACCACCCGGTGAGCGCCGCACACCGCAACGCTGCCCGCGCTGGCCGCCAAGGCGTCGATGCGGGCAGTGCAGCGCTCGCCCAGCCGGTTCAGTGCGTTATGGATGGCAACGCCCTCGAACAGGTCGCCACCGTTGGTGTTGAAGGCCACCTGCACCGGCGACACACCGTCGTCGACCGCTTTCAAATCACGGAGGAACTGGTTGGCGGTGATGCCCCAGCCACCGATCTCGCCATAGATGTAGATCTCGATCGGGCTTGGCTCGGCTTCAGCTGCGCCTTCGGCCTTGGTCGCGGCACTGATGCGGTACCAGTGCTGTTCATTTTCCTGCGGTGGCGTCGGCGCCTTATTGAAGACGCGGACTGGCTTCAATGGGGTCATGGTTTCTCCTTCTCGTCGGGGTCGTCGTCGACCGCCGACAACGTGCTGTACTTGATTCCCAGGTGCGTCGCCCTGGCGAGATCTGCGGCGTTTTCTTCGTCCACCACCTCGGCGTCAGTGCCGTTGCGCAAACAGGTCTCGCTGCGCGTGGTAAAGCCGGCAGCGATTTCCATCTGCCTGGACTGGACGTCCTGAACGGGGTGGATATAAGCCCAGCCTTGTGGCACCCAGCGCGTACGCTGGTATTCGCGGCGACGTAGCGAGTAGTCAGGCAGGTCGACCGCGCCGGCCAATACCGCCATGTCCAACCAGGCTTGCCGCACCGGGCGGCACAGCTGGTGGACGTAGACCTGGAATTGAAGCTGTTCCAGCCTGCGCCGGAACTCGGTAAGCACCACGCGGATGGCGCGGTCGTTGACGCCTTGCATGTCACCGGTCATCAGCTCGTAGGGCAAGCCGGTGCCAGCTGCTGCGGCCATGAGCTGCTGCCGCATGAAGTCGCGGTAGTTGTTGCCGGCGTCTGGCGGGTCGGAGAATTCGATCTCCTCCCCTGCGCCGAGCTCCTGCACCGTGCCGGGCTCCAGCCCCACCATGGGGGTGAAACCGTCCCGGTCGAGGTTGACGGGTGACCCGGTGATATCCAACTGCGGCGGGCCATCCGGCGCGGGCTTGCGAACGAAGCCTGCGAACAGGTTGGCCACTTCCTGCCGGAACAGCACAGCATCGTCGAAGTTGTCCAGGCTGCGCAGGCGCTTCAAAACAGGTGCCAGGCGTGGCACACCGCGCAGCTGCCCCGGCTCCAGCGGCTCGAAGACGTGCAGCATCTGCTCGGCGGGGACCCGTACCAGCTGGTTGTAGCCGACATTCAGCGAGGACTTGTCGCTGGGGTGGACCCGATAGCACCAGTACGCCACACGCCGGCCCATGGCATTGAACTCGATCCCGGCGCGAATGACGTTACCGAAGCGGGTCACCTCGAACTTGTCATGGGGAACGAACTCCGGCGCCAGGCACTGCAGTTGCAGCGGAACGGCATAGCCATCCTCCAGCCGGCGTGGACGCAGGCGGATGAAGCATTCGCCGGACTGCTCCACCGTGCGCGCCACCAGCGCCTGCAGACCGTAGAAGTCGGTGAGCTGATCGGCATCGGCTTCATCGACCCAGTCCTCCCACAGCACCTGCATGGCCTTGCGCACCTCTTTGTCGACCAGCTGCGGATGCGGCGTGATGCCGGTGCCGATCAGGTTGCTGACACGCTTGTCGATGACGTTGGCCGCGTATGGGTCATTGCGCACCGCGCTGCGGGAGCGAGAACGTAGATTGCGCAAGGCCGGCATGATCAGGCTGTTTACGCCGGTGTCCGGCGCATCCCACCCCGATGATCGCCGCCCCTCGGCGGCGCCTTCGTAGCTGGCCTTGATCCGCTCGGGCACCAGGATGCCCGAACGGCCAAGGGACATATAACGTGCGCTCACAGTCCCTTGCCCCCGTGATAGAGGCGAGTCACGCGCGAGCGCGGCCCGGCGGCCTTCACCAGCTCGGACTGGATCAAGTTGCGCGCCTGGATCAGTTCGTCGACCGTTCGATACTCGACAGTACGGTCCGAGTAGCGAACGATCTTTTCACCACGCGCGATCGCACGCTCGACGGTGGCGAGGTCTGCTTTTGTGTAAGCCATGTCAGCGTCTCTTCAGGTAACCGCTGGTGGAGCTGCGGCGTTGCGGGGGTTGGGGTGCGGCCCTTGGGGCCGGCGGTGGCGGATCACTGCGCCTGACCGGCGCCGGCGCAGGTGCTGGCGACGTCGCTTCTTCGTCCTGGTCGTCGTCATCCGGCTCTCGGGCCTGGGGCCGGGCTGGCGGCGGTTCGCTCTGGTCGAACAGGCTGGCCTGCGCGAGCGCTTGCCGCAGCTTGTCCCAGTCGTGCTCACCGTAGCGGTGAAGGCCAAGGAAGTTGGCCATGGCCAGGTTGTACACCATGAGGTCCAGCGCCTCGTTGCGCTCAGCCTTGCTCTTGACCCACTCGATCCGCTTGTAGCCCTTCACGTAGCGGGCGACCTTGCGTTCGGCCACGCACTGCTGGAAGAACTCGTCCGGCAGATCCTTGGCGAAGTGCAGCGCACCAGGACCTTGCTCGAAGCTGTAGCGGTTGTAGATCCAGTCTTTCGCCGTGTCGGTACCGACGATCCACAGCTCAGCGCCGTTGCGTTCGGTCTGCCCCTTCCAGGTGACATCCACCTGCGAGGGGCGCTGGGCGATCACAGGCCTGCCCGGCTTGCTCGCGCCCTTGAGCGCAAACACGTTGCGCCAGCGGCGCACACGGGTGAACTGGTAAACCTCGTGGGTGTGGTGGCCACCGGAGTCGATGCCGGTGGCCAGGATCGCCAGGCTGACGCCGCAAGGGTGCCGGTAGCGGATCTTGAGGCGGTCATCGAGCAGCGCCCAAGTGCGCTCGTCGGCCGGATCGCCAGGGATAACCTGATGATCGACGACCCAGCGCTCCATGCCAGCGCCCCAGGCCATGACCATCAGCTCCAGGCGGTTGGCCTGCACGTCGACGGAAGCCGTGAGCGCCAGCGCTCCAACGGGCAAGGTACCGAGCACGTAGTCTTCCTGCAGCGCGCGAGCCTGCAGCACTTCAGCCTTGGTCTGCTCGATCGCGCTATCCCAAACCTCGGCCAAGCGGGTGTTGTAGAACACCTGCATCGGCTCCAACTCACCGCGATCTGCAGCGCGCTTGGCTTCTTCAAACTCACGGGCCAGCATGGCCCAGGAGTGCCAGCCAAGCGGCGCGTAAAGCGCGTTGAGGTGAAAGCCCACCGTTTCGCCATCGCCCGTAGAATGGGAACGCCACTCCCCATTGGCCAGCATCTCGCCCTTCTGGTGCTCCTCGATCAGCACGTCGCATTCAGGCCCAGAACACTGATAGTGCACGGTACTGAAGTCGGCCGAGTACATCAGGCGCTCCCATTCCAAGCGTTGCATATGCCCACAGTTCGGACACGGAACGTAGTAGTACCGCTGATCACTCATCTCGAAGAGGTCGGCAATACGCGACGCGCCTTTGATCGTGGGTGAACTGGAGAAATAGAACTTGGCATTGCGGCCGAAGGTACTGCCCCGAGCCTCTGCCAACTTGATGGGGTCGCCCTCTTGGTCAACATCCACATCCCAACGATCAATTTCGTCGCCATAGACATACCTTGCCGAGAGCTCGGCAAGGTTGGCGGCCGAGCCTGCCGTGGTGGCGTACAACGTACCACCCTCGAATTCCTTGGTATCCATCGTGTTGCGGGCATCTCTGGAACGAGATGCCGCCACACGCGACTTCAACTCTGGAATCGCGGTGAGCGTCTTGCCGATCCTGGAAGACACCCGCTTCGCCAGCCCCAGGCTGGGCAACAGCGTCAAGATGTTGGACGGTGCCATGTGGATCAGCGCGCCGATCCAGTTAAGGGCGATCTGCGTTTTCATCAACTGCGACGCAACCATCGTGACCACCCGCTTAGACGGGTGGGCTGGGGACAGGCATCGCATGGGTTCGCGGGCATACGGCGTGCGCGCCGTGCGGTATTTTCCAGGCTCTGCGGCACCGGTATCACGCGGGATTCGCATGTAACCGTCGGCCCACTCATCGACCCAGAGTTCAGGATCAGGTTTCAGGCCTCGCATATACGCAGCATGGTGGACCGCCGCCCCGTCTGCGTATGGAAACTGCATAGGTTCAGCTCTGTGAGTGGATGGCCTGCTCGAATTCGGCAGCGGACATGGAGGCAGCGTCGTCCAGAACCCGCCGCAATGCGCTGGCAAGGATTCGCTCGATTTGCCACGGATCAGAGATGGTCGAAATTTCGGGCGCCAACTGCGCCGGGAGGGCGAGGACTTGATCGCGAATCATCCTGCCAGCCGAAAACGCTGCTTGATCCACGACGTCCACTTCTACCAGCGCGCCGTTGGCCTTGCGCAAGTTGGTCTCTGTCAGCTCCGCCTGCGCCAGTGCGAGCCGGGCTTTGGACTGCTGATAGCCCGGATGGACGACAGGGTATTGAATGTCCGGCGCTCGTTGGGAAGGCGCCGCTGCGGCAATTGGGGCCGCTTGTACATTCGAGTTGCGTCTACCAGGTTCGCTTGTCATCGCTAAGTATTCTTCGCTCGCGTCGACATCAACCAAACCGTCCGCGGAAAGAATCAAGCGCCCCTGTAGGACCAACTTGCCTACGTACTGCCGCGACCAGCCCTTGCTTTTCGCGTACTCGGTTCGAGTGAGGAATGTCATGTAAACCTCTGTCAACTCGGGGTGTAAACCTGTCAACCAATGTCAACCAACGTGGGAAAACCTGCCGCTAACAAAAAGCCGCGGGTTCCCGGTCCCGTACCCCAGCCATATCGCCAGGGTCCCCCGCCCCTCCCAGGATTCCGGGCGGGTCACTGACCCGGCTCGCCTGCCTGGGGCGGGACCTGCTCGAGGCCCAGGCGCTTGGCGGCCCAGCGCTCGTACAGGTTGATCGCCACGTCGGCGCCGGCCATTGCGGTCAGGCAGCCGACCGCTGCCGCCGCCCATACCGAAACCCCGAGGGCGTACAGCAGCATGTTGGTCGACAGCCCGCAAGTGACGCAGGCACCAGACCGTAGAGCCAAACGGCGAATCAATCCCCAGCCACTCATGCCCGCTTTGTCCGCACGCCACATCTCGCCCGACACACCGCCGACCAGGGACAAGACGATCACCATCCAGATCGGCAGTTCGGCTAATGCTTGTTGCTCGCTATTCATGTAAGCCTCGTTGGCAAAGCACGGCGCCGGAAAAAGAAAACCCCGCCAGGAGGCAGGGTTCTCGATGCACCGACAGGTCGGAGCGGCTGCACAGCACAGTGCTTGTGGGGGAAGCGCTTAAGCGCACCTTTGATATCGTGGCGCCTTTTTACATGCCACCGGAAAAACCGAAAAGAGGCAATTTTCGGTGCGTCACAATGTGGTCGCTATGTAGCATCAATGTTGCACGCAAGTTGCATTCTTACCCGACGAACGGTCTGTTGCCGAACCCGACCGGAGCGCGCCGCCAGGATGGCCAGCACCTGCAAATGCAGCGCTTTTACCCAGTTCCTGTAGGTCCGGTCGGCGTGCTCGGCCAGCCCGACCTCGCGCATCTGCTCCCGAACCGTGACCCGATGCAGATAGCGCAGCTCGGCCAGCTTGGCCAGGGTTACCCCTCGATCATTTCTGCGGGCCAACTCGGCGACCGCTGCATCCACTTCGGCAGCGGCGTGGTCGAGCCCTGCCCCCGCGATCAGAATGCGGGCGCCCGATGCCCCGGTGCGCGGCGCCGATCCCTTCCATTCCATGATCGTGCCCATCTGGCTGCCAAGGCTGGCACCCAACCCATACTGCCCACGCTGCTCGCCCCAGTGGCTCATCAGTTCGCCAACCAGGCGCAGGCGCTCAGCCGGATCAATCAGTGCCGCCATGTCCTGCTGGTGCTGGGCCAGTTGCACCAGGAGTTGAAGGCGTATTCCCGTGTCCATCGTCATCGCCCACCCCCAAAAATCACTACCCAACACAGAATCAGCCAACCCAACACAAACCCAACACAGCTCGAACCCAATGAAATCAATGGATTAGATGGGCATGTGTTGAGTGTGTTGGGTGTGTTGGGTTTATTGAGCGTCGCATAGAGATTTTTCACCCACCCGGAATCGCTGTTAAAAAAAACGCGCATGCGCGCGCGCGTGCACAAACCCAACACACCCAACACACTTGCACGCAACGCCACGGAATCCGGGACCCGAACCTGTGTTGGGTAGCCAAAAACAACCCAACACATACCCAACACACCCAACACACTTACGGACGGAATCATGCTGCCAACCTCTTGATGTGGTCCCAGGCGTCCACGCTCCAGCCAGCAAGCTTCGCTCTGGCGCGCCACTCGACGACATTCTTGCCCAGCTCGGCCGCCACAGCGGATGGGGGTAGGGAAGGATCGCCATCACTCGGAAAGAAGAACGCCGCGAAACGGCGGTTATTACCATCAGTCCAGGGGATAGCCCTCGTCTTCTCAACCTTCGCGCTGAACATCAGCGAGAATTTGGTCTGGCTCATGGTGTTCTCCTTGTTGTGGTGACACCACTCCAGGAACATTGCATAGATGTCCGAACTCAGGCAGCAGCCCCAGAGGCCGTGCCCCAGCTCGCCGGCGCGCCAAAGATAGAAAAAGGTCTGCCAGGCTGTGCGGCTCAGCTCGACCAAGCGCTGGCGAGCCTCTGTCTCAGGCGGACGGGTACGTTGATCGAACTCGCCCAGCTCGATGTCGAGCAGCCACCCATACAGGGCTGCGACGCCACCGTTGGCCAGCTCCCGAGCTATCGCTTTCTGCCGTTCGGGCGGCAACGTCTCCAGCGGCCACATCACCAACATGCGTCGGTCGCTCTCGCTGATCGGCCACGGCATGATCTCGTTGCTCAGGAACACCGAGTTCATGTGGTTGGCCTCTTCCCAGCCATTGATGAATTTCGACTCCATGCGCGTGGTCTTGCCGGTGATCATGTGTTTGATCTTGCCCACCTGGTTGTAACGCTGGTCACGGCTGACTACTTCTTCGAAAACCGCCCACAGCTTGCCGCTCTGCCAGGCGTTGAAACTGCCTTCGAGTTGGGTCTGGCCGACCGTGGCGCTATACCGGCCGTACAGCTCGCCCATGACGTCGGCGAACAGCAGGCTTTTACCCGAGCCCTCCATCGTCGAATGGAACAGGACCGCTGTGTCCATCTTGGCGCCCATGTGCTGCAGTGGGTACGCGAGCCACTTGATCAGCCAGTCCAATGCCACCGCGTCGTGGTTGCACAAGAACGAAATCAGCCAGCGCAGGTTCTCGCACGCGGCGTCATCACGCACCGGCTCAAGCGGCAGGCCCTCGAAGGTGTTGATGTAAACCGCTGGGTCCTTCGTCATAGTCGGGTCAAACACGATGTGGTCGACATCCACCACGCGGCGGTTGGGACTGTTCAGCCAAAGCTGGTATGCATCACCCAAGGCCATCTTGACGCTACCCTCGGGCAGGCGCCGCTTCTTCTCCCTGTCCCAGGCCTCCTTCGTGCCGTCGATGTACACATAGCGGTCGAGTGGGTCGAGGTTCAACGCCCCACCCTTCTTGCTCGACATCTTGCGGGCCTGCTCGAGCGCTTTGACTTGTTCGGCCGAGATCAGCTTCTTGTCCGTGCTCTCCATCCACTGCTTTGCAAGCGGCTTGCCGACCAAGGCTTCAAAGCCTGCTCGCTTCATCGACTGCCCTTTGTTCATGTCCCACACGTTCGTGGTGCCTTCGACCAGGGCGAAGCGGCGCTTGGCACTTTTCAGTACCAGACCTTCTTCCCCCTCCCCCCCGTTTGCCGAGGAGCCGGCCGAGCTGGGCTCAGCGTTCGCAGGTGTTTCAGGAGCAACACCCGCCTCGCTTTGGTCGGCCTGCTCGGTGACCGATGGGGCGCGGGGAAGCTCACCTAGCGGCGGCGGTGCCGGTGGGCGTGACTTCGCATCAATGCCGAGGATCTGAGCGGCAGCCTTGATGGCGGCCTTCTGGTTACCGCTGTGCTCCAGGATGCAGAACACATCGAACGCATCGTTCTTGTGCCCGTTGGCCAAGGGGTCGGAACTGTGGTGGGAGAAAAGCTTGCCGTCGATGATGCTGACGCCCGCCAGCCCGCTGCTACTTTGCGGGCAAAGCCACTTATCGCCCCGCCGCTCATATCCGTGGGCCTCGATCAGCGCCGCCAGGTCATGTGCCTGGTTGAACAGCGGAATCACTTCGGGCAAGTCGCGCCCATTGCGCACCGCTGCCAACTGAGGCTTCGCTGGAGCAGGCCGGGGAGCAGGTGCCGTGCGTGGCAGCCAGGGGCAAACGGCCTCAGCCTTTGGCTTGAACTCGTCCCAGCCCTGCCAGATCGCAAGCAGCTGCGCAGGCAACTCGGGAAGCCCGTCTGCTGATGGTGGTGTACGCCAGCTATACGGTTGCCCGGTACCGGGATGGATCGAAGGCGGCAGCACGTCTTGCACCAGGCCGGCGCGAAGCTCGAAAACGGGGATCTTCTTGAATGGCTCTGCGGCCATCTTCAACGCTGCCTCACGGGCGGCATCGCCGGCATCCCGTGCCGTCTTCACCTGCGCCATAAGCGCCTTGTGGATCGAGCCGTCAGGATCCGCTTGGCTCGGCCAGTTCAGCGGATGCCAGGTCAAATCGACACCATCGGGTACCCGGAACATCACGCGAAAACGCGCTGGGTTGCCCACGGACGTCGGGTACGCATCTGCGAGGGCGTCCAGGTCCATGCCGAGCAGTTCACTGAAGATCTGACGGGTGCATTGCAGATCGTCAACATCCAGCGAGCAGACGCGGCTAGGCCCAAGCACAACCCCAAGGTTATGGCTCGGACGCTTCGCCCAGAAGGTCTCAGCATCGGCGGCCGCGGTGAAGTAACCGCCAGGCTTGTTCCAGCCGTTCCCCTTCGGCCCCTTCTGTCCGGGCTCAATGGGAACCAGAGCCAGACCGAAGGTTTCAATGTAACGCCGCGCCCAATCAGCTGTAGTAGGGGTTGGGCGCCCGCTCATCGGCGGCGCTCCCGAAGCCCCTGGCAATCGACGCAGGTTTCGCAACCAGCGACCGATTGCTGGCGTGCCAGCGGGATCGGTTCATCGCAGTCTTCGCAGAACTGCGCGCTGGGCTTATCAGGTAGCCGCGCAAGCCGTTGGAGCGACAGCTGCAGGAAATACTCGGCGTGGTCGTTGGCAAAATCGACTGCATCAGCCATGGGCTTCGTCCTCCATCGATTCGCGCGCGCCCGCCATGATCGCCAGCACCTGGCGGATGACGTCCATACCGCGCTGCTCGAGGATCAACACCTCGGAAGCGGTCCAAACTTTGTCAGCAGCGCCTTCATGGAGACTGCCCACGAACTCGCCGGACTCTTCGAGAAGCTTTGCTACAGCCCGAAGCGCTTCGTTGGTGGCCGGCACCGCGTCAGGTCGGTACCACACTGCAGTTGCTGGGCGCACCAACGCATCCAGCAGGCGCGGATCGCCGGTCAACTGGATGATTTCTTCGAGTTCGTCAGGTGTCGGCCAGCGGCGCTCTTCGTTGTGATGGAGCTTCTTCTGCAGCGTGTCGACTTCAAGCCCCATGTCGAAGGCAAGCTTGGTGATTCCACCGTGATAGTCGCGACCTGCGCGATAGAGCGCCTGACGAAGGGTGAGCACCGGGCCTGCGCCCGGCAAAAGATCAATCCTGCTCATAACCGTAAATCCTCGGTTTACGGCCTAGTCATAGGGTCAGGCAAGACCTATCCTACGACCACGACCTGTGTGCTGTGCCTTGCGTGCTGTGCGGGCATGGCATGTGGTAATAGTCGTCCGGCCTTACTTGTGAGAGAGGACGCCGGACGACGAGAGTGATGGTGCGTTGTACTGTCATAGCTGAGCTGGGAGGTGAGAGTCCCGGCTCAGCGTTCTTACTGCGTTGCCTTTCGGCGCCGCCCAATGGGGCGAATTTCAACTGCCTGGCACTCGCCGGCTTCGTCAAAGCGCACACGGATATCGCGCGATGAATTCAGCATTTGCGAGACCGCGCTTTGGGTGACCCCAAGCATTTCAGCCAAACCAGGCTGACTCCTGTCCTTCGCGAAATCTCGCAAAGGCATACCAAACTCGCTTTCCATCCCAATGTCCTCAATGGGTTAGTGCGTGAATATTAGTATCACTTCTTTTTCTGCACAAGAAAAAAATAAGCACCACTCTTTGATCGAAATAAGGGACGCTTATAGTCTGGCAGACATGACTACCAGACCCCCGTACCAAGCTGAAGAAGCAGCTCGCCTCAAGGCGATTTATAGAGACCGAAAGGCAAAAGACCCCTCGCTCAACCAGGATCGAGTTGCGCATGAGTGCGGATGGTCCAGCCAAAGCGTGGTCAGCCAGTACATGAACGGCAAAATCCCATTGAACATCACCGCATTGGTTTCGCTGAGCCGGGCCTTGTCGTTCACTCCCGAGGAAGTAAGCCCGCGACTGGTCCAGGCGCATTACCTCGACGACGCGAGCCGAGCTGTTTCGAATACCACCACGATTGGGCCTGCCGGACGACTTCTTCCAGTGATCGGATACGTTAAAGCTGGGGCATTTTGCGAAGCTATCGAACACTTCCAGCCATCAGATGCAGAGGAATGGGTAGAAGCTGGAGGGCCTGCCGGACCGCGCTCCTTTATCCTCAGAGTCGAAGGGCTCAGCATGGAACCTGACTTCAAACCAGGTGAAAAGGTGGTCGTTGACCCGGATATGCAATGGGAAACGGGCGACTTCGTGGTAGCGAAGCGTACTCGCGATCAGGGCGTAACGCTGAAGCAACTGAGAATGGAAGGCAGCGAGTTCTACCTCTATGCGACCAATCCAGATTGGCCCGAACGCATCATCCGACTTGACGAAGAATGGACAATCTGCGGCAGGGCTCGTCGAAAAATAGTCGACCTCTGAACCCACCAAACCCGCCACAGGCGGGTTTTTTATTACCTCCATGCATCACAAATATCAGCAACACTGTTGACAGTTTAAATCAGTGATACTAATTTTGTCTCGGCTTCACCTCTCTCACCGAAGGGCCAAGACATGCAAACCGCACAGCACAACCCACCGTGCAAGATCTATTTGCACCCCATGACCTGTAACCGCCCCGCTCTCGTGGCAGCCTTCCAATACCGCACAGGCCTGTACATCGTTGCCACTGCTAACGGCAACGCCCAAGCCATCCCAGCAGCTGGGGGTGTCGCATGAGCGAGTTCAACATACCGCTCAGCCGCGTCATGGGCCTTGAGCGCACGGTAGAAATCGGCGGCACCACCAAGTGCACCCTGCGTCGTCCCGAGGCATCTCTGGACGCACAGATCACCGTCGAGAACGACGACACCACTCACTACATCAAGGTGGGAATGGGCGAGCTGGTCAGCTCGATGACCCTGCCCCGCTCGCTGGCGACCAAGTGGCAATCCCTTCGCGAGTTCCTGCAGGACCTGGCCAACGGTCGAGCCGATTCTGGGACTCAGTCCGAAGAAGCGATGGCACTCATGGAAGCGCAGGACAGCGTTAACGAAGTGCTGCACACCGGCCAGATCGCCTACGTCATCACCACCGTGAACCGCGCCCTCCCACTGGGCGTGGTGGTAACTAATGACGAAGGCGAAGTCTGCGCCGCCGTTACCGGTGCCAACAAAGAGCACCTCGCCGCCGCCGTGCGCGCGAAGCTCTGGCCCGGCCACGAGGGGCTCGGGGAGTACGTATGAGCACGCTAGATCAACTCCACCGCGAGTGGCCCAGCATCCACCTGACCCTGACGGAAGTGAGAGAGCGCTATTTCCCTCACCTCGGCTCTGACCGGTACTTCAAGACATTAATCAATAAGGGCCGCATCGATCTTCAACTGAGCAAGATCACCCCGTCGGGGAAAGCACAGCACGTGGTTTATCTGCACAACCTTGCTGACTACCTCGACCGACAAGTTGATCAGGCCAAGCGAACCGCTTGAAACAGACCGCCCCGGCAATCAGGGGCAGCCAGCCCGCCACCGGCTCTCACTTACCCCGGCGTCGGGCATTTTTGGAGCACAGCACATGCAACCGCACCAGTACGCACTCGCCGCCGGCATCCTCTGGCTGCTTACACTCATCGTCATGCCGTACCTCTTCGCGAAAGCGCGCCATCTCGCCTACGAACGGGGCTTTGCAGACGGCAAGCTCGCTCACCAGCACACGCTGAAACTGCAGCTGCAGGAAGCGAAACGAGATCAGCAAGCGCTGCGCACAGAGCTTGAAGACGTCCAGCGGAATTGCGCAGAGCAGCTGGACGCCCGCCAAGCCAAAATTGCAGGCCTCAAGGCCTGCATCGCCGAGCTAGAAGCGCGGATCATGTCCTACACCGGGCTCGCGGCGACCAGGGCCGACCACGACAAGCTGGTTGGCGCTGCCGACACCCTACGCCTTGCCCAGCGCACTCTCACCGCGCTGAAATCGGAGCTCCAAGCTGCACGAGCAGGCGCCCAGGCTGAAGCGGTTGACGAGCTTGCCAAACGCATCCACGCCCAACTGCGCACCACGCCGGCCAGCGCTGCAACCACGGGGGTTGCAGCATGACCAAGCCAATGCCACGCATGAGCACGCATCGCCATGATTGGTACATGAGTGAGGGCGACGCTGGCGGTCAATATCACTGCAGGAAGTGCAGGCGACACCACGAAGGCCCCGTCCCAGAAGCTCACGACTGCCCTGTGTCGAACGCCGAGCACAACGCCGTCGCCTGGCTCGGCCCGGCCGGGCTGTATCGCAATCGCCTGGACGCCGTGCGCAACGGCGAGCAGTCGATCGCGCCAGTGTCCTTCGCCGAACTGTTCGAGCTGGCGAGTAAGCAGGTCGCCATGCAGATCAAGAGGGAGCGCAAACGTGCATAACCCCACCCGCACCTGGCAGATGGTCTGCCTTATCTTGGCCTGCGCGCTCGTCGCCGCCCTGATCCAGCTGCACCTGCCAACACCCGTTAACGCCGCGAGAGGCACGTTACCGAGTGTTAACAACTACACCGGCTACCAGCACCTGGCCCTGAGCCCAAATGCACGCCGCGCCCACGAGAGGTATTCGCTGTGACTAGTGCACAGACCTACACCCCGACCACACGGACGCGCCAAGGCGTGCAACCCATGACACGCCCTGCGATGTCATCCATTTGCGATGTCTGCAACAAGGCCCGCGTGAAGGGCAACCACGACCAGTGCTCGAAGATCCGCCAGGCAGCTGGCTTCATCTTCAGCCGGAGGACTACGGCATGAACATGGACCTCATCAAACTGAAAGCCCTCGCCACCGCGGCTGCCGCCAACCAATACGATGCCGTGGCCCTGAATGACTACGGCATGGCAGTACCGCCCGCGACGGTGCTGGGCTTGATAACCGAGACCGAGCGCCACCGCCAGGTCAACGCCGAGGGCTGTAAGCCCGACAGCAACATCCTGCTCTCCGGCGTCCCCTGCGGCGGTGCAGCGCCTCGCCGCAGCCTCGACAAGCCCGACCTCAATTCCAAGATCCACCCCGATGACATGGCGGCGATCACGAAATGGCATTGCGACTTATTGCAACTAACCGACTCTGGCGGGCCAGATGACACATCCTTGCTGCAGGACCAAGCCTATGCCTTGGGCCGAAACCGAGTCCAAAACGAGTGGCTAGGGGAACAACACCAGGCCACCGCAGCCCTTCATCAAGAATTTGTGAGTGGTGAACCGCAGCTGCAACGGCAGGAGGGCCTGGCATGAACACGGCATTTATGCTGATGGCACAGTACAACGGCGTGGCAATCATCTCGATTGATCGTGTATGCACTGACTACTTCACCCACCTAACGCCGGATATGTTTCAGCGGAAGGTTCTGGCCGGCCAGATCAACCTCCCCATCACCCGACTGGAATCAAGCCAGAAAAGCGCGCGAGGCATCCACATTGCCGATCTTGCTCTTTACTTGGATCAGCAACGGGATGCTGCGCGTAAAGAGTGCGCACAGTTGAACAAGACGCTTCGGGCAGCCCCTTGAAGCATCTACGCTACAGCGGCATAAGTATTTGGGCTGATGCCGACAAACGACCTAGCCACTTGCGCGTGGCCTTATGGCCGATATCTGACCTTCGCGAAAGGCAGCTATGGGTCGATAGCGGTCATTCGCAAGCGACCGCTATCGACCCATAGCGGCCTCTGGCTTTGGCCTGCAATCGGCCGCCCGCGCCATTGATCACTAGGGGGCTCAGTAAGCTGCGTGAGGACACTAACTGCCGACAAAACTGGGCGAGATTCACTTAGGAATATGGTGGCCACTTAGTCAGTTTTTGGCTTCATTCCGAGACAAAACATCTTCCGATAATCAGATGGCGATGTGCCCAGATGAGCGCCAAATTGTTTTCTTAAAGATAGGGGCGTTCCAAAACCTACTTCACTCGCGATGCATTCAATCGGTAGGTCAGTCTTTTCTAATAACTCCTGCGCTCTGGCAACGCGTTCAGCGCTCAACCATTTGGACACGGTAGTGCCGGTGGTCTCCTTAAACCGACGAGTAAAGGTGCGCCTACTCGTTTTCGCCATGTCTGCCATGACGTCGAGCGACAAATCATCGGCCAGATTGATGCGAGCCCACGCTAGTACATCAGAGAAATGAGTCTCGCTAGGTAGCTGCGGCACAGGATGCTCTACGTACTGAGCTTGGCCTCCCTGCCTATGCGGCGGTGTCACCAGCATCTTAGCGGTGCGATTCGCCACATCAGCACCGAGCCGCTGGCGTATGAGATGTAGGCAACAATCGATTGCCGCCACGGTTCCGGCGGAGGTCATTATATTGCCATCACCTACATAGAGCACCTCAGGCCGAAAATGAACCTCAGGGAAACGTCGCGCAAACTCGTCACGGGCCATCCAGTGAGTCGTTGCCTCTTTCCCATCAAGTAGTCCGGCATCGCCGAGCACAAATGCGCCCAAGCATAACCCTACTATCAGCTTGCCTTTGGAATTGGCGACCTGCAGCGCCCTCATTAGCTGTGCAGATGCAGTGACCGATTGATCGCCCCACGCTGGAATGACAATTACATCAGACCCCTCCATCAGTTCCAGGCCGTGGGTTACCGCCAGCGCGATGCCTTGGTCACTGCTCACCAGTCCCGGCACCTCAGCACAGTAATTGATCTCGTAAAGAGGCTCATCAGGCGCGGCTCGCGCTGCACCTAGCACGACGCCCGGCACAGATAGATGGAACAGGCTTACGCCATTGAACGCTAGAACAGCAACACGTATGGATTGCATCTGTCAGCCTCAGATTCACCCTGTATCGCTCAAGCCTATCGCACACAGGAGTTATGGACGACCGCACACGCTGATCGCGTTGTCACGGATGGAAAGGGCGCGCCGACCACCATCAGCTTCCACCGATAATGCCCATCATTTGGCCCAATTATATCGGAATATGTCATTCAGGCCACTGTTTGACACGCCAGCGTTAGGCAAAAATGGTGTCCTTAATGAATCAACAGGATTAATTTGATGAAATATAGAGCTCTGGCTTTTGCCATCAGCATCGCTGTCACTTCGCCGGCCTTCGCAGCTACAGCCGCCTCCGCAGCGCCTGACGCATCTCATAAAGTGGCTTTTGAGCAAGTGCGTAACGCAACGGCAAAAATCACCTATGGCGGGACGACATTTTTGATAGACCCGATGCTTGCAAAAAAGGGCGCATATCCGGGATTTGAAAATACCTACCGTAGCAACCTGCGCAATCCACTGGTTGACCTCATCGAGTCGCCGGAAAAAGTGATCTCTGGTGTCGACGCTGTCATCGTCACTCATACGCATCTCGACCACTGGGATGATGCTGCGCAGAAAGCACTACCTAAGGACATCCCTCTGTTCGCTCAGCATGAAGAAGACGCGCAGCTAATTCGCTCCCAAGGTTTCAAAAATGTGCGCGTGTTGACTAATGAAGCTGAATTCGGCGGAGTCAAAATTACCAAAACTGGTGGTCAACATGGCACAGATGAAATGTATGCGGTGCCCGCACTCGCTAAGCCGCTAGGAGAGGCCATGGGTGTGGTTTTCGAAGCGCCAGGCTACAAGACCCTTTACCTCGCTGGCGATACTGTCTGGCGTAAAGAGGTGGATCAGACCATCGAAAAATATCATCCACAAATCATCGTACTTAATGCCGGCAAGGCAATGATGACCGGGTACAAGGGTTCAATCATCATGGGCGAGGAAGATGTATTGCGCGCCTCAAAAACTGCCAAAGACGCGAAAATTGTCGCCGTGCACATGGACGCAATCAACCATATGTCCCTGTCCCGTGAGCAGTTGCGTACCTACATCACGAAGCACGGTATCGAAAGCCAAGTCGATATTCCGGAAGACGGCACTTCGATGGGGTACTAATCAATTGGGCCGTAGATGACGCTGGATTACCTGCCCACGAAATCTCGGCCTTCTACATCAGTTCATTGATAATTTGACTGGAGATTCTTCATGAAGCGAGCCCTCGTTGTAGTTGACCTGCAAAACGAATACCTACCCACTGGCAAGCTGCCTTTGACCGGCGTTGACACCATTGTCGAGAATGCAATCCGGGTGATCAGCCACGCCCGTGATACGGGATTTCCTGTTTTTCACGTACGGCATGAGTCCGCTGAAGGCGCTCCAATCTTTGCAAAGGGGTCGGCTGGTGCGGAAATCCAACCCGATGTAGCTCCACAAGGTAATGAATCTGTAATCGTAAAAAAACACATTAATGCCTTCAGGGAAACTGATCTGAAGCAGCAGTTGGAAGCCGCTAACGTCGATGAAATCGTGGTCATAGGTGCGATGAGCCACATGTGCATTGATGCCGTAGTTCGCGCTGCCGTAGACATGGGGTATACGGTCACTGTGCTGCATGACGCCTGCACCACGCTGGATCTGACATTTCGCGGAGTGGCTGTACCTGCCGCCCACGTACATGCAGCGCTAATGGCAGCCTTTGAGTTCGGTTATTGCACTGTTGAGTCAGTCGACGATTATCTCTCAGCGTAAGCTCATTTAAACTCATTTTTGTATTAAACCTCCCTATGACCGTATGCAGCACATGACGAAGGTCTGCTATGGGTCGATAGCGGTCATTCGCAAGCGACCGCTATCGACCCATAGCTGCCCTTTGCAGTGGGCAGCTAATACCTCCAGAACACCGGGGTTACCATCACTAGCACCGTCAGGATTTCCAGCCGTCCCAGGAGCATACCAACGGTCAGCAGCCACTTTGCTGCATCAGGTAATGATGAGAAGTTGCCGGCAGGTCCGATAATTGTGCCCACGCCTGGCCCAACGTTGCACACAGCAGTGGCGGCACCACTCAGAGCAGTCGTCCAGTCCAGCCCGATCAGCGCCAGTCCTAGCGCAATCAGGGCAATGGTGATGGTGAAGAAAAACGAGAAAGTCAAAAGCGAACGCACGATCTCCTCGTCAATGGGGTGTCCATTGTATTTTTTCTGAATGACCGCGCGTGGATGAATCAGTTGCTTCAAGTTACTGACGAGCAGGACGGCAGCCACTTGGAAGCGGAAGATTTTAAGACCGCCAGCCGTCGAGCCTGAACACCCTCCGACAAAGGTTAGGTAGAAGAACAACAGAACGGCAAAACTCCCCCACAGTGTGTAGTCACCGACCGCAATTCCGGTGGTCGTCACGACGGAAGTCACGTTGACCGCCACGATCCGAACGGCGTCCCACCAGTCGTATTCGCTGTGAAAGCATAACCACGTACCCACAGCCAGCGAAGTGACAGTCAAGAACCCGAGAAACCCGCGTACTTGGTGATCCATCAGTAACGCACGCCGATTACCGCGCAATGTCGCGACGTATAAGGTGAAGGGCAGGCTACCCAAGATCATGACGACCACTGCAACCCAATGAATCGCAGGCTGCGTCCAATGCCCGAGTGAGGTATCCGACGTTGAGAATCCACCCGTAGAAATCAACGACATTGCGTGGTTGATCGCTTCGAACGGTGTCATTCCAGCGAACCAGAGTGCTAGTGCTCCAGCACCCGTGAGTCCCAGGTAGAGTGCAAGGATGTATTTGGCTGCCACATGGGATCGCGGCGTAACTTTCTCCGACCAGTCAGAAGACTCTGTCTGGAACAGGCGCATGCCACCGACTCGCAACATCGGAAGGATAGCGACAGCCATGCCGATGAAGCCTATGCCTCCCAACCAGTGAAGCATGGAGCGCCATATCAGAAGGCCGGGAGATGCGGTATCCAAGCCAGTGAGGACGGTCGAGCCTGTCGTTGTGATCCCTGACATCGTTTCAAAAAACGCGTCGGTGTAACTGATGTGGTGGATGAACACCATCGGTAGAGCTGCAAAGGCGCAAACCACAACCCAGCTCGCCGTTGTCAAGAAATACATATCCCTTGGGCGCAGCTGGGATGTTTCTGGATGCCTGCGCCCAATAAGCGCCAGCCCACAGACCAACGTAATCAGGCTCGACCACAGAAAGGCGCCGAGCTCATCGACTCGCTCATACACTACCAACGTAACCATGGGAATAACCATGGTTACTGCCAGAGTGATCAGGAAAACGCCCAAGATGAAGCCGACAAGCCGCATTGCTGCGAGAGACATACGGTTAGCCTACGAAATGAGAGCCGTGCAGTATCCTATGCTCAACCTCGGTCTTCCGTAAATTTTGCGTAAAAGCAGGCATAAATGCCCGCTTCGCAGGAGCATGGGTCAGATCTTCAGCCCGGGAGTTGAATGGCCGCCTACGGCCCGCCAAAGACTGTTATCTAACTCGCGCTCTCATTATTGGGCGCATCAAATGTCCGCTTCTGGCCGATTGCTGCCTTGAAAGTAGGGCAGCTATGGGGTCGAAAGCGGCCTCTGCTGCCCAACATGCTTAGATCCAATTAGACGTTTAGGGCAGAGCAGATCATGGCGATTGTCGAAAGTGACTTTGCGCTTTCCCAGCCGGTTGCCCAGCCCGAGCGCCCAGCGTGACGGGAGCTTGGATGATCCGCTCAAACCAACTCCACTCCGCATATCGATCTCCACGCCCTCTCAAATGTGTGTATCGCCGCAACGAATTCCAGTCACGATGACCTGAAACACTTGATACCCTCGGGATATCCCAGTCCATTTCGAACAACCGGCTCACGCCCTCGTGGCGTAGATCGTGGAAGTGCAGATCCTCAATACCCTTCAACCTGCACGCCTTCGCCCAGGCGGTACCAACTGAGTCGGTGTTGTAGGGGAAGATCTCCGGGCACTCGCGCGGCATACTGTGCACGATCTGCCAGGCCTCATCTGGCAAATGGCACCAAACGTCATTGCCGATCTTCTGGCCGGGGTTTTTCATGTCGCGGACCTTCACCGCCTGCCGGTGCTCATCCAAGTCTTCCCATCGAATGCGGGTGATTTCATCCATCCGCCGCGTCGAGTAGATGGCAAAAGCGACAACCTTGGGCATGTGGATGACTGTCGGCCTGCGCTGCAGCATCTCGAAGAAGTGTTCGAGCACCAGGTCGAGCTCATCCAGTGTCGGGCGCCGATCCCGCTCGCGGCTCTTGAGGTTGTACCCAAACTGCTTCAAGACCAATCGTGCATCAGCCATCGCCTGGGGATTGATCTCATAACCCCAAGCCGCCCTAGCCAACGATAGAACCGAGCCCAGGTGCGCCATGTCGTTGCCAGCCGTCTGGGGCTTGATCCCTCCTCCCTCGGGGCTCATACGCCAAAGCGCATAGTCCACGAGCACCTGCTGGGAAATATCGGAATCGACCCGTTCACCAAGCGGGCTTCGCTTGATGGCTTCCAGGGTGCGTCGCTTGGTTTCTCCGAGCGGCCGGGCTTTTTCGGCCTCGACCAGGTAGCGGTCGATCATGTCCTTGACCTTGTGCCCCACACGACTGGCACGCTCGATCGCACCAGGTTCTGCCAGCTCAGTCTCTCGTCGCTTCGCCCAGGCTACGGCGGCCTGTTTACGGGCGAACGTCTGGCTCTCTTGGTAGACTGTGACCTTGTCGCGGTTGATGCGAATCTGAGCGGTGTAGCTGATGGTGCCATCGGCTTTCTTGCGCGGTCTGATCGTTGCCATAGGAAATTGGTACACGTCGTTAGTCGATTGGTACATTGTACCAAGCGCTTGGTAAAAACGCCCCAAAACCCCCGAAAATCGGTGCGAAACACGTTGAACGAAATCACAGCAAAACCAAGCTTAATACCAGGCTCCACGCGCCCTGCGCCATCCCGCCGCTTCAGCGTTGCACCGATGATGGACTGGACCGACCGCCACTGCCGCTTCTTCCTGCGCCTACTATCAAAAAACGCCCTGCTCTACACCGAAATGGTCACCACCGGCGCCCTGCTGCATAACGACGCCCAACGTTTCCTGCGCCACGACGTCTCCGAGCACCCGCTAGCCCTGCAACTAGGCGGCAGTGTCCCAGCCGACCTGGCAGCCTGCGCCAAGCTTGCCGAGCAAGCGGGTTACGACGAGGTCAACCTCAACGTTGGCTGCCCCAGCGACCGGGTGCAGAACAACATGATCGGCGCCTGCCTGATGGGGCATCCGGCGCTGGTGGCCGATTGCGTCAAGGCCATGCAGGACGCGGTGGGCATCGAGGTCACGGTCAAGCACCGCATCGGCATCAATGGCCGCGACAGCTACGCCGAGCTGTGCGATTTCGTCGGCCGAGTGCGCGACGCGGGCTGCAGCAGCTTTACCGTGCATGCGCGCATCGCCATTCTGGAAGGGCTCTCGCCGAAGGAAAACCGCGAGATTCCGCCGCTGCGCTATGACGTGGCCGCGCAACTGAAAGCGGATTTCCCCGACCTTGAGCTGGTGCTCAACGGCGGCATCAAGACGCTCGAGGAATGCCGCACCCACCTGCAGACCTTCGATGGGGTGATGCTGGGGCGTGAGGCGTACCACAACCCGTACCTGCTGGCCGAGGTCGACCAGCAGTTGTTTGGTAGCACAGCGCCCGTCATCGGCCGCGCCGAGGCGTTGGCCAAGCTGCGGCCTTATATCGTTGCGCATATCGAAAGCGGCGGCGCCATGCACCATGTCACTCGGCATATTCTTGGCCTGGGCCAAGGGTTTCCGGGCGCGCGACGGTTCCGCCAGTTGCTGTCGGCGGATATTCACAAGACTGACACGCCGCTTGCGGTGCTGGACCAGGCGGCTGAGCTGCTGCAAGGGCGTTGATGGAACCTGGGGGGCGGTTTTGACTCGAAGGGTTAGCCTTTAACGCAGCCTTTCGCGGGGCGAGCCTGCTCATGCTTTGCGCAAACGAGCGAATGCACCCGCGGGGGCTTGCCCGATCACTTTGTGCAGGCCTTGAGTGGCCGCCGGGGCTCGGGTAATGTCGAGCCATTGCACAGGACAGAGCACGCCATGACTTCCAAGCTGGAACAACTCAAGCAGTTCACCACCGTGGTCGCCGATACCGGCGATCTGGACGCCATCACCCGCCTCAAGCCGGTGGACGCTACCACTAACCCGTCGCTGCTGCTCAAGGCCGCTGCCATTACCGGTTACGCCGACCTGCTCAAGCAGGTCAAAAGCGATGCCAAGGGTAATGTCGACCTTGCCTGCGACAAGTTTTCGGTAGCCGTGGGCACGGGCATTCTGAAGGTGATTCCGGGGCGCATCTCCACCGAGGTAGACGCGCGGTTGTCGTTCGATGAGCCGGCGTTGCTGAGCAAAGCCCGCCAACTGATCGCGCTGTACGAGGCTGCCGGCGTTGGCCGTGACCGCGTGCTGATCAAGCTGGCTTCAACCTGGGAAGGTATTCGCGCGGCCGAGAAGCTGGAAAAGGAAGGCATCCAGACCAACCTCACGCTGCTGTTCTCCTTCGCCCAGGCGCAGGCGTGCGCCGATGCTGGCGTGTTCCTGATCTCGCCGTTCGTGGGCCGTATCTACGACTGGTACAAGAAGAGCACGGGCACTGATTATGTCGGCGCCGATGACCCGGGCGTGCAGTCGGTTACGCGCATCTACGACTACTACAAAACCAATGGCTACAAGACGGTGGTCATGGGCGCGAGCTTCCGCAACATTGGCCAAATCGAGCAATTGGCCGGTTGCGACCGCCTGACCATCAGCCCAGAGCTGTTGCAGCAGTTGTCTGAAGACCAAGGCGAGCTGCCGCGCATCCTCACGCCGGGCAATAGCGGTGAGGCCAGGCAGCAACTGAACGAAGCTCAGTTCCGCTGGGCGATGAACGAGGACGCCATGGCCACCGAGAAGCTGGCGGAAGGCATCCGCCAGTTCGCCCGTGACCAGGAAAAACTCGAAGCGGTGATGGCTGCAAAAGCCTGATACACATTGCGATTGATCGACGGGCGGGGAATGCCGAGCATTCTCCGCCCGTTTTTCGTTTGCTGGCGCGCTTAGCCGCTGCCACACCTGCTTAAGGCCCCGCCCTGATGACCCCCACCACTGCACTCCCCCTCGTGCTCGCAGGCCCTGTGCTGCGCCGCCTGGAGCCACAACGCCTGGCGATCTGGCTAGTGGGCTCGCAGGCGTTGCCGTTTGAATTCATGCTTGATTGCACAGGCGTCACCCCTACCCTGCACTGCGAAACCCTCGCGGTAGGCCAGCATGCGTTTATTCACCTGCTGGACATCCGCTTCGACCAGCCACTGCCCTGCGATGTGCAACTGAGCTACGACTTGCTTCTGGAAAACGGCCAAGGTATCGCCGACTGGGCACCGCACCTGCTCTACCCCGGCGCTAGCAGGCCCAGCTTTGTGCTACGGGCGCGTATGGACCAGTTGCTGCACGGCTCATGCCGCAAGCCGCACCATGCCGCTGCCGACGGCCTGCTGTGTGCCGACCGACTGCTGGCGGCGGGCCCGTTGCCTGCCGAGCGGCCAGCGGTGTTGCTGATGACCGGCGACCAGGTCTACGCCGATGATGTTGCCGGGCCCACGCTGCGGGCCATCCATGAGCTGATCGAGCGCCTGGGGCTGTTTGACGAGGCGCTGGACGGCGCCTTGGTAAACACTGGCGCCGAGCTGTACGGCCACCCGGCCAGCTATTACCACCGGGCCGACCTGTTGCCGGCGCAAGAAGGCAACGAGACGCTGCGCGAGCGCTTTTTCGGCGGCAAGCGCAAGCCGATCTTTTCGTCGAGTAACGCCGACAACCATTTGGTGACCTTCGCCGAAATCATGGCGATGTACCTGTTGGTGTGGTCGCCGCAGCCGTGGGCGCTGGTGGGCATGCACATGCCTGCCGGGCTCAATGATGAAGATCAAGCGCGCTACCGCAAGGAGCTGCCGCTGGTGGAGGGCTTTCGCGATGGGCTTGGGCAAGTCGCGCGGGTCATGGCCCACCTGCCCTGCCTGATGATCTTCGACGACCACGACGTCACCGACGACTGGAACCTGTCGGCGCAGTGGGAGCAAACGGCCTATGGGCATCCGTTTTCGCGACGGATCATCGGTAATGCGCTGCTGGGGTATCTGCTGTGCCAGGGCTGGGGCAACGACCCCGATGCCTGCGCCGGGCTGGTAGCGGCGTATCGGGAGCAGTTTGCACGCGGCGCGCAGGCTCACGACGCGCTGCTTGGCGAACTGCTGCGCTTTCAGGGCTGGCAGTACACCGTGCCGAGCAACCCACCGTTGCTGGTGCTGGACACCCGCACGCGGCGCTGGCGCAGCGAAAGCAGCCTGGGCAAGCCGTCGGGACTGATGGATTGGGAGGCGTTGTGTGAGCTGCAGCAGGCGCTGCTTGACCATCCGTCGGCGGTCATCGTGTCACCGGCGCCAATCTTTGGGGTCAAGCTGATCGAGGCTGTGCAGCGGGTGTTCAGTGCGCTGGGTTACCCGCTGCTGGTGGATGCGGAAAACTGGATGGCACACCGCGGTGCCGCGCAAGTGGTGCTGAACATTTTGCGGCACTCGCGCACGCCAGGGCATTACGTGGTGCTATCGGGTGATGTGCATTACTCGTTCGTCTACGAGGTATTGATTCGCCACCGCCAGCAAAGCCCGCACCTGTGGCAGGTGACCAGCAGCGGCATCAAGAACGAGTTTCCACGGCGCCTGCTGGATGTGCTCGACCGCCTGAACCGCTGGCTGTATTCGCCGCGTTCGCCGTTGAACTGGTTTACCAAGCGGCGGCAGATGGAGGTGGTGCCAAGGGTGCCCAGCCATCGCAAGGCGGGTGAACGGCTGTGGAACAGCGCGGGGCTGGGGCAGGTGTTTTTTGATGAGCAGGGGCGGCCGGAGCGGGTGTTTCAGCTCAATGCCGATGGGGCGCCGGCTACCGAGTTTGTTCGGGATTGAGAGGTGGGCCGGCCTGCCGGAAACGTGGGAGCGGGCTTGCCCCGCGATGGCGTCAGACCATGCAACTGAACCAGGCCTGCTGGCGCCATCGCGGGGCAAGCCCGCTCCCACAGCTCCAACAGCCTCAAGTTCTTTCGAGCGCGTTTACCAGGTCGTGAAAGGCTTCACGGTTGGAGTCGTTCAGGCCCATCAGGATCTTGTGCGCTTCAAGCACCTTGGAACGCACCACCGCTTCATCCTGATCCTGCGACGGCAGGTCGGTCAGGCACTCAGGGCACGGGATCGGGCGATCGACGATGTTGAACACCTGATCAAAACCCATCGACTGCAACAGCCGCGAGATGTCCGGGTTGGTGGTGACCACGGTCGGCAGCAGGCCAACCTTTTGCCGCGAAAGGATCGATAGCTTGGCCAGCAGGCCTAGCGTGGTGCTGTCGATGCTCTCGGTTTCGGTCAGGTCGATGACGATGGCCGAGAAATTCAACGCAGTGAAGATTTTCTCGATCGTCGCATCCAACGCCGAACACAGGGTCAGGCGCACTTCACCGACAAATTTCAGAACGAAGGTGCCGCTCTGTTCGGCGAACTGGATTCTACCAGTAGTCATTCAAGGTTCCTGCTCAACACCAATAGGGCGATATCATCCGGCATCTCCCCAAGCGTAGCTAATCCGAATCGTTGGCGCAGCCCCTCCAGGCTACCCCCCGCGGCCTTGACGATTTCCGGCAAGGACGCTTCCTTATCTTTGAGTGTGGGCCCCGGCAAAAGGTCCAAAATGCCATCAGACATCAGGGTCAGGCTGAACTGCGGGGGCAGTTCCAGCACGTGGTCCTGGTAGCTGGCCTCATCGAAGAGCCCCACCGGCAGGCCGCGCCCTTCGAGGTAGCGCACACTGTCTGGGGTATACAGCACCGGCAGCGGCAGATGGCCGCCCACGCTATAGGTGAGCAGGCCGGTGTCTTCGTCGATGACACCGCCGACCATGGTCACATGCTTGCCCAGCTTGCAGTTGATCAGCCCACGGTTGATGTGGCTGAGCACTTCCGAGGGCTTGAAATCGCGCATCTTGCCGTTGCGCTTGAATTCGAACAGCAGCCGGGTGGTCATGAACTTCAGCAGCACGGTGACAAACGCCGACGACGCACCGTGGCCGGACACGTCCGCCAGGTAGAACGCGATACGCCGTTCGTCTACCCGGAAGTAATCGGCAAAGTCACCCGACAGGTACAGCGACGGGATGATCTGGTGCTCGAAGGCGTACTCGCCCAGCGTACGCGGGCTCTCCGGGAGCATGTTCATCTGCACCTGGCGCCCGGCGTTCTGGTCTTCCTGAAGCAGGTGCAGGCTGGCTTCGAGCTCGCGGTTGGCGGCTTCGAGCTTGTCGCGGTAGCGCTGGTTTTCGAGCACCAGGCGCGAACGATCAAGCGCGCGGCGCACCGAGTGTTCGAGCACAGCGAGGTCTTCCAGCGGCTTGATCAGGTAATCGGCAGCCCCCAGGCGCAAGGCCTCGACCGCATCGCTCATGACCCCGGCACCGGAGACCACGATCACCGGTAATTGCGGGGCGACTTCGCTGACACGGCGAATGAGCTCGAGACCACCCATCTGCGGCATGCGCAGATCGCAGATCACGAGGTCGGGCTGGTGCGCTTCGAAGACCTGGAGCCCCTGCTGGCCGTTGCCGGCCTGGAGGACGCTGAAGCCGCTGTCTTCCAGATAGGCGGCGAGGCTGGCACGTACCACGTCGTCGTCATCGATAATCAGCAGCGTTGCACTGGTTTTCTGCATGTGGGCGAACGGCGCCAGATTTGGTTGGCGTAGCGGCTGCGGTTAACCGACAGACGGCTACTGGAATGCTCTCTAGCCACTCGCTATCTGAGCTGTTGGACGAGGAGACCGGCCCGACAGATAGTGAGGTGCCCTGTAAGGCGCTGACGGTACTCCCATCCGCCTGGCGTTTCAAGCACGGCAAGGTAGACTCCCCTGCACTTTACAGGGCAAATCACACAGCGTTATAAGAAAGCTGACCAGCGCAACCTGAGGAAAGGATTCAGGCATGTCTCAACGTGACTACAGCGAAAAGCGTGATTACATCCGCATGCGGATCGATACCGATGTGAGCCTGGTGCATGCAGGCGAGGTGATCAGTGCTACCTGCATCGACCTCTCCAGCAGCGGCATGCAGGTGGAAGCACCCAAGCGGTTCCAGGTCGGTGACAAGCTGGAGGTTAAAATCGACTCCGCGTTTTCGGCGCTCTCGGGCCTGGAAGCCACCACCGAGGTGGTGTGGATTGCCGATCAACGGGGCGGTGCGCAGAAATTCGGCCTGCGTATCCTGCAACTGAAGTGAAGTACCTGTTGATACAAAAAATTGGGGCCGCATTGCGGCCCCAATTGCATCATGTGATCAGAAGTCGTCTTCGACTTCGCCATCCTTGACCTTGAACTCGCGGTTCTGCAGGTAGGCATTGCGGATGAAGATGTACTTGTCACCCTGCATCAGCTTCTCAGCCGACAGCAGGCTGGCACGGGTGTCGACGACGTCCAGCGCCAGGATGGAATTGCGCGTAGGCACATGGTCGATGTAGCGGTAAGCCTTGGTGTAGCTGTCTGGGTACTTGGCCAGGCCGTCACGCACCGAGCTTGGGCCGAGCAGCGGGATGACCACGTACGGCCCGCTTGGCACGCCCCAGTAGCCGAGGGTCTGGCCGAAGTCTTCGTCGTTGCGCTGCAGGCCCATGCGCGTGCCCACATCGAACAACCCGCCGATACCGAAGGTGGTGTTGACGATCAGCCGCGCGGTGTCCACGCCCGCCGCACGCGGCTTGAGCTGCAACACGTCGTTGGCCAGGTTGGTGACATCGCCCAGGTTACGGAAGACGTTGTGAATGCCATCTTCGACGAACTGCGGAGTCACCGCCTGGTAGCCCTGGGCCAGCGGCTTGAGGGCATAGGTGTCCAGAATGTCGTTGAACCTGAAGATCGGACGGTTGACCGACTCCCACGGGTCATCCTCGGTAGCCGCCTGGGTGGCAGCAACAGGTGCCAGCAACAGGCTGGCGCAGACACAGGCCTGGGTGAATCGTTCGATCACGCCGGTCCTACGCATACGCATATGATGTTTCTCCATCGCTATTCAGGTCAGCAGCACCAGGGGGCGCTGCGGTAGTGGCGCCAGTATAATGGCTTGCTCGCTGTTTGATAGCGTCCCACACGTTTACTCAACATTTTGTGAACAGCTGTTGCAGTCACCGGGTGGTAACAATTGCTGGCTAACCTGTGCTGTATTTAAGGGAAATGGCCATGCACGATGCACCCGCTGTTACCGCCGTGCTGTTTGGCCTGCGCGGTTGCCTGCTTCAGGCTGGCGCAAACACCACCCTGCCCGCCCCTGGCGCCCTGGATGCCCTTGCCAGCTTGCAGCAACGGCAGGTGCCATGCATCTGGCTCGACGACATCAACGCCGCCCAAGGCAAGCGCCTGAGCGCAGCGCTGCCCGACTGGCTGCCCGGCCACCCGATCAACGGTTGCAAATGGCCGGCCCCGGACGCCTGCTGGCACGCGCTGATGGCGCTGCAAACCCAGCGCATCGAAGGCTGCGTGCTGGTTAGTGACGAACCTTTACTGTTGCAGTCGGGCCGCAATGCCGGGCTATGGACGGTTGGCCTTGCGGCGTGCAGCCCGTCCTGCCAGCTCGGCGCCAGCCAATGGCAGGCGCTGAGCGCACAAGAGCAGGAACTGGCCCGTGGCAAGGCCACACTGGCGCTGTTCGAGCTAGGCGTGCATTCGGTGATCGGCCACCTGGAGGCGCTCGACGGCTGCCTGGCCGACATTGCCTTGCGCCGGCAAAAAGGCGAGAAACCCTGAAACACAGCCATTGATGCCAGTCATGCAAAGCATCGGCAGGTGGATTACGCTTGAAGGCAGACAAGAACCTTTGCCGCTTCGCTGAGGTCCATGCCTTGCCAAGTCATTGATGGAGTAACAACTATGCCTGCCCGCGAACTGCAAGAACGCCTGAACGACCTGCGCGTTCAACTCGACCGCAACGTTCCGCTTTCCGAGCAAGAAGTGGCCGAACTGCACGAAGAAGCCCGGCAGATCGAGGCGCAGCTGAAGCTCGAGGAAGCAACGCCCGACAACAACCTGGTCGACGGCGTCAACCTGGCTGTCGAGCGCTTTGAAGCCGAACACCCAGACCTGACCGCAACCCTGCGCAACATCGCCAACGCGCTGCACAGCATGGGCATCTGAGGCCAACCGCCGCAACGGGCCGCACAGCGGCCCTGCTTGCGTTACCCGTGCAGTATTACTGGCGCACCAGGCGCAGGTTCTGCGGGCTGATCGGGGCAGTGCTGCGGTAAGGGTTGATGTCCAGGCCACCACGGCGCACATAGCGTGCATACACGGTCAGGTGCTCGGGCTGCAGCAAGGTTTTCAAGTCCAGGTAAATACGCTCGACGCACTGTTCATGGAAGTCGGCATGCTGGCGGAAACTGATCAGGTAGGTCAGCAGGCTGGCGTGGTCCAGCGCCGGGCCTTTGTAGTCAACCACCACGCTGCCCCAATCGGGCTGCCCGGTAACCGGGCAGTTGGACTTGAGCAAATGGCTGTGCACCGTTTCCTGCACCACGCCCTCTGCCGCGCAACGCAGCAACTCAGGCTGCGGCTGCTCATAGTTGCTGATGCTCACATCCAGGCCGTCAATGCACACACCCGGCAATGCTGTTACGCCTTCGGCTTGCACCTGGGCCAAGGTGCTGACCTTGACCGCAACTGGCTTGCCGGCAGCGCCAGACAAGTCTTTAACCAAGCACGCCTGTAGCTGCGCCACGTCTGCGAACACGGTCTGGTTCAGCGAGTTGAGGTACAGCTTGAACGACTTCGACTCGATGATGTTCGGCGAATCGCACGGGATCGCGAACTCGCCAATGGCCACCACCGGCTTGCCCGAAGGCAGCAGCCAGGACAGCTCGAAGCAGTTCCAGAAGTCCACGCCCTGCCACGGCAGCGCATCACCGCTCACACCCAGCTCGGCCCACTTGGCCAGGCGTGGGATGGGGAACAGCAGCTCTGGGGAGTAGGTGGCGATGTATTCGCTGGACTTGCCCAGCGGGGAGTGTTCGGCGGCGGGATGCATGGAAACTGACCTGAAAGTTCGTAATTGCGCCTAGTCTACCGGTTTTGCCCGCCGCCTTGGAGCACCTGTCACTCGATGGTCAGCGGCCCGACCATGCCCGCCTGATAGTGGCCTGGCACGTTGCAGGCAAACTCGATCGGCGCCGACTTGCTGAAGGTCCAGGTCAGCTCGGCGCGCTGGCCGGGCTGCACCAGCACCGTGTTGCCACCCGCATGGCCATGGCCTTCTGCGTGGTTCATCTGGCTATGGTCCATGCCTTCATGTTGCATGGCGCCGGTGAACAGCTTGCCCTGCATGGCCACCATTTCTTTCTGATGCTCGGCATGCATAGCCTTGTCGCCCAGGTTGAACTCGTGGGGCAACTGCCCTTGGTTGATCAGCACAAAGCGCACGGTCTCACCGGCTTTTACCTGGAGGCTTTTCGGCTCGAAGGCGATGTCCTTGAGCAGCACCTCGACGGTGCGGGTGGCCTTGGCCGCCGGCGCCGGTTCACCGAAGGTGAAACTGTCAGCCAGGGTCGGCAGGCTCAGCAATGCGAGGCTGGCGGCGAAGAACAGGTGTTTCATGGGGCACTCCGTATAAAGCAGCAAGGTTGGCGCCATTGTCGGCACCCTCGGCTGGCAACTGACTGACGGGAAGATTACAACTTTGTCAGCTTGGCCGGGCGGCCGGGCCGTCACGTACAATTTGCGTAACCGCCACGGCGTGAAAACCAGGAACCGCATCGCCCATGAAGCTACTGATCGTCGAAGACCAGGCCAAGACTGGCCAGTACCTGGCCCAAGGCCTGAGCGAAGCGGGCTTTGCCACCGAGCTTGCCAGCGATGGCGACACCGGCCAGCACCTGGCGCTCAGCGGCGACCACGACCTGTTGATACTCGACGTCATGCTGCCAGGGCGCAACGGCTGGCAGATCCTGCAAGCTGTGCGTCAGGCCGGCCTCGGCACCCCTGTGCTGTTTCTGACCGCCCGCGATGCCGTAGAAGACCGCGTGCACGGCCTGGAGCTGGGCGCCGACGACTACCTGGTCAAGCCGTTTGCCTTCTCCGAGCTGCTGGCACGGGTACGCACCCTGTTGCGGCGCGGCGTAGGCAGCACCCATGACACCTTGCTGGTGCTGGCCGACCTGCGCCTGGACCTGATGCGACGCCGAGCCGAGCGGGCCGGCGCACGCATCGACCTCACCGCCAAGGAGTTCGCCTTGCTCGAACTGCTGCTGCGCCGCCAGGGAGAGGTGCTGCCAAAATCGCTGATTGCCTCGCAGGTGTGGGACATGAATTTCGACAGCGACACTAACGTGATCGAAGTGGCGATCCGCCGCCTGCGCCTGAAAATCGACGACCCGCACCCGCTCAAGCTCATCCACACCGTGCGCGGCATGGGTTATGTGCTTGAAGAGCGCCGCGACTGATGCGGCATCTATCCCTGGGCGGGCGCCTGGCGCTGCTGTTCGCCGCCTGCACCGCCAGCGTGTCGCTGGGTGCCGGCCTGCTGTTCAGCCACGCCAGCGCCCGCCATTTCATCGAGCTGGACCAACAGCAACTGGGCGGGCGGCTGTCGCTGATGCGCAGCCTGCTGGACGGTGTCACAAACCCTGAACAGTTGCAGGCTCGCGTGCCGGCAATGCGCAGCGAACTGAGCCATCAGTCCGACCTGGCGCTGCGGGTGCGCGGGAGCGATGGTGCCGTGTGGTTCGAGAGCCGCAGCGGCCTGCCCGACGAGCCGCGCCAGCCCGGCCTTGCCACCCTGCACGCCCAGCAGAGCAACTGGCGGAGCCTGAGCACGCCACTGGCCGCCCCCCCCAGCGGCGCGGCCCAGCTGACGCTGTTTCTGGACATCACCCACCACCAGCACTTTCTGCAAGGCATGCAGCGGCTGATCTGGCTCACTGTCGGGCTATCGGCCCTGGCAACCGCGCTATTGGGCGCCTGGGCGGCGCGGCGCGGGCTGAAACCGCTGCGTCAGATGGGCAAGGTTGCCGCGAGTGTCCACGCAGGTTCACTGACCACCCGGCTACCGGCAGCTAAAATGCCCGAAGAGCTGGCCGAGCTGGCCAGCACCGTGAATGCCATGCTGCAACGCCTGGACGACGCGTTCCAGCGTTTGTCGGCGTTCAGCGCCGATATCGCCCACGAGTTGCGCACGCCGTTATCCAATTTGCTCACCCACACCCAGGTCACCCTCACCCGCCCGCGCAGCCTCGAAGACTACCGCGAGGCGCTGCATGGCAACCTTGAGGAGCTGCAGTGGATGGCCCAGTTGGTCAACGACATGTTGTACCTGGCCAAGGCCGATCACGGGCTGATGATGCCCAACCGCCAGGCTCTGGACCTGGCCGCGGAGGCCGATGCATTGCTTGAGTACTACGGACAACTGGCCGAAGACGCCGGGGTGCGGCTGGGCCGCGAAGGCGCGGCGCAGTTCGAGGGCGACCGGCACATGCTACGCAGGGCGTTGTCCAACCTGCTGGACAACGCCCTGCGCTTCTCCCCGGCCGGCGGCGAAATTCGCGTAACGGTGGGGAGCGGGCCCTGCATTTGTGTAGCCAACACCGGCCCGGCCATCGCGCCCCAAGCGCTGGAGCGGCTGTTCGACCGCTTCTATCGAGCAGACCCGGCGCGCCAGGAAGGTAATAGCGAGCATGCCGGGCTGGGCCTTGCGATCACCCGCTCGATCGTGCAGGCACACGGCGGCAAAATCCGTGCAGAACATGCAGATGGCTGGACGCGGTTTGTAATCGAACTGGGCTGAAAAACATCACCATGTCTGGGCTGCTGTCGTGCGAACAACTGGCCAGCGTGGGAGATTCCATGGTCGTGTGCAGGTTTGTGAGGGCCTCATCGCAGGCTGTCGCCAGCTCCCACAGTGAATGTGTCCAGCCTCGATAATGTGGGTTGACCCAGACCCTGTGGGAGCTGGCGCCAGCCTGCGATGAGGGCGGCGCAGGGCTGAATATAACCGACGTGAGCGGCCTTGCGCCGCTCACTCACAGTCGAAGGCTGTTCCTGCGATTACGTTTTACTCGTACCGCAGCGCCATCGCCGGTTCCACCTGCGAAGCGCGGTACGCAGGGTAAATGGTCGCCAGGAAGCTCATCACCAGCCCGGCGGTGCAGATCAGCCCGACGTCACTCCATTGCAGCTCCGACGGCAGGCTGCTGATGAAATAAAGGTCGGAGGTGAAGACATGCTGGCCGGTAACCCGCTCCACCCAGCCGACCACCGTGCTCACATTGAACGCCAGGGCCACACCCAATACGCCGCCAATCAACGTACCGACAATGCCGATCAGGCTGCCTTGAACCATGAACGTGCCGAGAATCTGCGCAGGCGTGGCGCCGATGGTACGCAGGATGGCGATGTCGGTGCCCTTGTCGTTCACCACCATCACCAGTGTGGCGATGATGTTGAACGCCGCCACGGCGATGATCATCAGCAACAGCAGGCCAATCATGGTCTTTTCCATTTTCATGGCGCTGAACAGGCTGCCTTGGGTGTGCGACCAGTCATCGGCGCGGTAGCCCTCCCCCAAGCCTGCGGCAATAGCCTTGGACACCTGCGGCGCGGCGTACAGGTCCTGGAGTTTCAAACGCACGCCTTGCACCTGGCCCGGCGCCCAACTCTGCATGTCGGCCGCATCGGCGATGTGAATGTAGGCCTGCGAGCCGTCAAGCTCGGCACCCACCTTGAAGATACCGACCACCGTCAGGCGGTGCATGCGCGGGGTAATGCCACCGGGCTCATTGCTGAGTTCGGGGACGATGAAGGTCAGCTTGTCACCCGTATTAAGGCGAAAACGCCGGGCGGTCAGCTCGCCGACTACCACACCATAGTCGCCCGGCAGCAGATTCTGCAGGCTGCCCTGAACGATATGCCGGGTGACGATCGACACCTTGCCTTCCTCGGCCGGGTCGATGCCCGACACCTGGATAGGCTGCATCATCCCCTTGTACGAGAACATGCCTTCAAGCTCGGTAATAGGCGCGGCGGCAAGCACCGCCGGGTTGGCTGCGGCGCGCGCGGCAACCTGCCGCCAGTCATCCAGCGGCTGTTGGCCAAGGATCGCGGCATGCGGCACCAGGCCCAGCACCCGCGAGCTCATCTCACGCTGGAAGCCGTTCATCACCGACAGCACCGTGATCATCGCCATCACGCCCAGCGCCAGGCCAATCATCGAAGTCAGCGAGATGAACGAGATGAAGTGGTTGCGGCGCTTGGCACGGGTGTAGCGGGCGCCGATGAACAAAGGCAAGGGTCTGAACATGTACGGGAACACCCAATGAAATAGTGAATCAGGGGCGTATCGAGCACGCCCCGCGCAAGCAGCTCAGATTGCGACCAGGCGCCCGTCTTCAAGGCGCAGCACGCGGTCCATCTGGCGCGCCAGATTGAGGTCGTGGGTCACCACCAGAAATGCCGTCTGCGACTGGGTCGACAGCTCTTGCATCAATTCCTGGATACCTTGGGCGGTATGGTGGTCGAGGTTGCCGGTAGGCTCGTCGAGCATCACCAGGCCCGGGCGGTTGACCAAGGCACGGGCGATGGCCACGCGCTGGCGCTCGCCGCCAGACAGCTCGGCCGGCTTGTGGTTGAGCCGGTGGCCCAGCCCAACACGTTTGAGCAGTGCCGATGCACGCTCGCGGGCCTCAGCGATGGGCGTACGGCCGATCAGCAACGGCATGCAGGCGTTCTCAAGCGCGGTGAACTCGGCCAGCAGGTGGTGGAACTGATAGACGAAGCCCAAGGCGCGGTTGCGCAGCAGGCCACGGGCACGCTCGCCGAGGGCCGACAGCTCTTCGCCAGCCAGCCAAACGCTGCCTTGGCTCGGGGTATCGAGGCCGCCGAGCAGGTTGAGCAAGGTACTTTTGCCCGAGCCCGAGCTGCCAACGATGGCCACCCGCTCCCCGGCATGCAGCTCAAGGTTCAGGCCCGACAGCACCTTTACCGATTCCGGGCCCTCGTCGTAGCTCTTGCCCAGGTTGCGGCAGCTCAACACGGCTTTATCACTCATGCGCGACTCACTCATAACGTAGCGCCTCTGCAGGCTGGGTGCGCGAGGCACGCCAGGCCGGGTAGAGGGTTGCGAAGAAACTCAGGACCAGTGCCGCGCCACAGACCATGTACACGTCCGGGGCCTGGATCTGCGATGGCAGGTAATCGATGAAGTACACATCGGCGTTGAGGAACTTGTGCCCGATCAGTGTCTCGATGCCGGAGATCGCCGCACTGACGTTAAGCGCCCCAAGGATGCCCAGCACGGCACCGATTGCCGTGCCGACCACCCCGATCACCGTGCCCTGCACCATGAAGATGGCCATGATCTGCCCAGGCGTAGCGCCCAGCGTGCGCAAAATGGCAATGTCACCGCGCTTGTCGTTGACCACCATCACCAAGGTAGAAATGATGTTGAACGCCGCCACCGCGATGATCAGCAGCAGGATCAGGCCGATCATGGTTTTTTCCATGCGGATGGCCTGGTACAGGTTGCCCTGGGTCTGGGTCCAGTCACGCGGGTAGAACTCACGCTCGCCCAACTGCTGCGAAATGCTCCAGGCCACGCGCGGCGCCTGGAACAGGTCTTCGAACTTCAGCCGCACGCCCTGTACCTGGTCAGCCCGCCAGCGGTGCAGGCGCGACAGGTCGGCGATGTTGGTCAGGCCAAGAAAACCATCGATCTCGCCGGCGCCCACGTGGAAAGTACCGACCACGGTGAAGCGCTTCATGCGCGGGAACATGCCGGCAGGCGTGACGCTGACTTCGGGGGCGACGAAGGTGACTTTGTCGCCTACCGCCACACCGAGCTTTTGCGCGGCGCGATCACCAATAAGAATACCCCACTCACCCGGCGCAAGCTGATCGAGCTTCCCCTGCAAGAGGAAGCGCTCGATGATCGACACCTCGCGCTCATGCGCCGGGTCAATGCCGTTGAGCAGCATTTTCTGCACTTTGCCGTCGTGGGTCAGCAAACCCTGCATCTGCGTGAACGGCGCTACCGCCGTCACCTGCGGATTCTGCTTTACTTCAGAGGCAAGGGCCTGCCAGTCGTCGATCGGCTGGCCAGACTCGAGCGTGGCATGAGGGACCATGCCCAGCACGCGGGTACGCATCTCGTGGTCGAAGCCGTTCATCACCGAGAGCACGACGATCATCACTACCACGCCCAGGGCGAGGCCGATCATCGAGGTCAGCGAAATGAACGAGACGAAGTGGTTGCGACGCTTGGCACGGGTGTAGCGCGTACCAATGAATACGAAAAGAGGTCTGAACATGTCGGGGCTTGTTCGGATGAAAGGGAACGTCCTTGTGGCGAGGCGCCTACGGCGGCTTTACACTCGGACCACCGCCGTAACCTTGGGTTCGCCATGACGACATTAGACGAAGAAGATCGCCGCGAATACTACCGCATCGAAGATCGGATCGCACTTCAAATCAGCCCACTCAGCGCGGCCGAAGCCCTTGAGACAGAACTGTTGCAGGATGATTCGCCGCTGTTCAACTTGCTCAGCGAGTTGCACCTGAGCGATTTCGAATCGCAGCACCTGTTGCGCCAGTTGAGCGAAAAAGACCGCACCCTCGCCGCCTTTCTGCGCGCCCAGAACAAACGCCTCGACCTGCTCAGCGCAGTGGTTGCCCACTCACTGATCGGCGAGATCGACACACCCATACCGGTCATCATCTCCGAAGGCGGCATCGAGTTCGCGCAAGCGGCGCACATTGCCCCCGGCACCCGCGTGAAGGTAAAAATGGTGCTGATGCCACGTGGCCACGGCCTGCTGCTGCGCGGCCGCGTCACCCACTGCGACCGGCGCCCGGACGGCACCTTCGAGGTAGGCACCGAGTTCATCGACATGACCGACGCCCAGCGCCAGCTGTTGGCGCGCTATATTCTCCAGCGCCAGCAACAGCAAAGGCGCCAGGCACTGGAACAGAACGACCCGGCACCCTGAGCTTATTCATCTGATTTGAAGGAACGAACGTGACGCTGATCTACGGCCACCGCGGCGCCAAGGGCGAAGCCCCCGAAAACACCCTGCAGAGTTTCCGCCAGTGCCTGGAGCACGGCGTGACACGCTGCGAACTCGACCTGCACCTTTCGGCCGACAACCAGCTGATGGTCATTCACGACCCCACCCTCAAACGCACCACCGGCCGACGTGGCAAGGTGGTCGAGCATAACGCCGCCGACCTGGTCACCTACGACGCGCGCAAAGGTGGCCCTGGGCATGTGCAGCCCTGCCCTATTCCGCGCCTTGAAGAGCTGTTCGAAAAATGCCCTTTCGAGCACTGGCAGCTCGAAGTGAAAAGCGCCTCGCGCACCCGCGCCGCCAGCACCGTGCTGGCCATCCGCGAACTGGCGATCGAGCATGGCGTGCTGGACAAGATCACCATCACCTCCAGCTCACGTGAAGTGCTGGGCGCAGCGCTTGAATTGGTACCGGATGTAAAACGCGGGCTGGTGGCCGAATACGCCTGGCTCGACCCATTGAAGGTCGCGCAGAACTACGGCTGCGACATGCTGGCATTGAACTGGACGCTGTGCACCCCTGAGCGCCTGGTCAAGGCTCAGCGCCAGGGTTTGCACGTGTCGGTGTGGACGGTCAACGAGCCGGCACTGATGCGCCGGCTCGCTGACTTTGGCGTGGACAGCCTGATTACAGACTTTCCCGGTTTGGCCAAGACCACCCTCGGGTAGGGCTGAAATCGGTCTCCCCGACCGGCTCAGGCCACCGGCCGGAGCCGCTCAAAAAAGCCGGTTCAGGCCGTCGTAGGCAGCTACCCGATAGGCTTCGGCCATGGTTGGGTAGTTGAACGTGGTGTTGACGAAGTACTTCAGGGTATTGCGCTCACCCGGCTGGTCCATGATTGCCTGGCCGATGTGGACAATCTCCGAAGCCTGGTAGCCGAAGCAGTGCACGCCCAGGATTTCCAGGGTTTCGCGGTGGAACAGGATTTTCAGCATGCCCTGTGGCTCACCGGCAATCTGTGCACGCGCCATGCTCTTGAAGAACGCCTTGCCCACTTCATACGGCACCTTGGCCTGGGTCAGCTCCTGCTCGTTCTTGCCGATCGAGCTGATCTCCGGGATGGTGTAGATGCCGGTAGGCACATCGTTGACGAAGCGCCAGCTGCCGTTGTCGACAATGCTGCCGGCAGCCGAACGGCCTTGGTCGTGGGCAGCACTGGCAAGGCTTGGCCAGCCGATCACATCACCGGCGCCATAGATGTTCGGCACGGTGGTGCGGTAAGCCTCGTCGACTTCGATCTGGCCACGGCTGTTGACCTTGATGCCAATGTTCTCAAGGCCCAGCTTGTCGGTGTTGCCGGTACGGCCGTTGCACCACAGCAAGGCGTCGGCCTTGATCTTCTTGCCCGATTTCAGGTGCAAGATGACGCCGTTATCCAGCCCTTCAACACGCTCGTAGTCTTCGTTGTGACGCACGGTGATGTTGTTGTTGCTGAAGTGGTAGCTCAGCGCCTGCGAGATTTCCGAGTCGAGGAAGCTCAGCAGTTGGCCACGGTTGTCGACCAGCTCGACCAGCACACCCAGGCCGCTGAAGATGGACGCGTATTCGCAACCGATCACGCCAGCGCCATAAACGATGAGCTTGCGCGGGGTGTGGCTGAGGCTGAGAATGGTGTCGCTGTCGTAGACCCGCGGGTGGTTGAAGTCGATGTCTGCAGGGCGGTACGGGCGCGAGCCTGTGGCAATGATGATGTGCTTGGCATTGAGCTTTTCAACCACACCGTTGGCGCAGACTACTTCGATGGTCTGCTCGTCGGCGAAGCTGCCAGTACCAACAAACACATCGACGCGGTTGCGGGCGTAGTAACCGGTACGCGAGGCAACCTGCTTGCTGATGACCTTCTCGGCGCTTTTGAGCACGTCCGGGAAGGAGAACCAGCGCGGCTCGCCGATGGCGCGGAACATCGGGTTGGTGTTGAACTGCATGATCTGCCGCACGGAGTGACGCAGCGCCTTGGACGGGATGGTGCCCAAGTGGGTGCAGTTGCCGCCGACCTGGCGGCGGCTGTCGACCATGGCAACCTTGCGTCCTGCTTTGGCGGCGTTCATTGCCGCGCCTTCCCCGGCCGGGCCGGAACCCAGCACTACTACGTCGTAGTTGTAGACAGCCATGCGTACTCCTTCAGAACTGGCCCACGAGTCACGGCGGCTCGCGGGGCGCGATCATGACGCCAGCGGCGCCATGAGAAAATTCGGGTGCAGTCTAATCAAGCGTGAACGGCGCGCACATTAACCCTTGGTCGCGTCGTAGGCCACTGTTGCCTGCACTACATACGGTTGCGCCGATTCCTTGGCTGCGATCATCCGTGGGCTACCTTTCACTCGCCTTTCACCGCCTGTTCGAACGCAGGCGTGTGACGCATGGCCAGGCCATCCCAACCGCGCCGGCCATTGTCCTTGAAATATTGACCTGAGTCACCCAAGGCCAGGAAAGACACTTTTGCAGCACGTGCAAACAGGCCAACAAACTGCGCCGCAAAAAAAACGGGAACCCTGAGGTTCCCGTTCATTCAACGCACTACCCTGCGGATCAGCGCGGGAATGCTGGCGGGTTGACCCCGGCCATGTCTTCCATCACGCGTACAACCTGGCAGCTATAGCCGAATTCGTTGTCGTACCAGACGTACAGGACTACGCGGTTGTCGTTGGCGATGGTCGCCTCGGCGTCTACCACACCGGCGTGGCGCGAGCCTACGAAGTCGGTGGAGACCACTTCCTGGGAGCTGACGTAGTCGATCTGCTTGTGCAGTTCCGAGTGCATGGCGGTCTGGCGCAGGTACTCGTTGATTTCGTCGCGGCTGGTCGGGTTTTCCAGGTTCAGATTCAGGATGGCCATCGACACGTTCGGCGTAGGGACGCGGATCGCGTTACCGGTCAGCTTGCCCTTGAGCACTGGCAGCGCCTTGGCAGCGGCAGTGGCAGCACCGGTTTCGGTGATGACCATGTTCAGCGGCGCGGCGCGGCCACGACGGCTGCCCTTGTGGAAGTTGTCGATCAAGTTCTGGTCGTTGGTGAACGAGTGAACGGTTTCGACGTGGCCATTGATGATGCCGTACTTGTCGTTGACAGCCTTGAGTACCGGCACGATGGCGTTGGTGGTGCAGGAAGCAGCGGAGATGATTTTGTCATCAGCGCTGATTTCACCGTGGTTGATGCCGTGCACGATGTTCTTCAGCGCGCCCTTGCCAGGTGCGGTGAGGATCACGCGGGCAGCGCCCGGGCAGGCCAGGTGCTGGCCCAGGCCGTCGGCGTCACGCCATACACCCGTGTTGTCGACGATCAGCGCATCGTTGATGCCGTACTGGGTGTAGTCGACTTCGCTCGGGCTCTTGGCGTAGATAACCTGGATCAGGTTGCCGTTGGCGGTGATGGTGTTGTTGGCTTCGTCGATGGTGATGGTGCCATCGAACGGGCCGTGTACCGAGTCACGGCGCAGCAGGCTGGCACGCTTGACCAGGTCGTTTTCAGCACCCTTGCGCACAACGATGGCGCGCAGACGCAGGCCATCGCCGCCACCGGTTTTTTCGATCAGGATGCGCGCCAGCAGGCGGCCGATGCGGCCAAAGCCGTACAGCACGACGTCGGTGCCCTTGCGCGCCGAAACGTTCTGCTGGCCAACTACGTCGGCCAGTTCTTCACGCACGAACTGCTCGGCAGTGCGGCCCTTGCCTTCAAGCTTGAACTTGTTGGCCAGCTTGCCCAGGTCGACGGAAGCCGCGCCCAGTTTCAGCTCGCTCATGGCTTTGAGCAGCGGGAATGTCTCGTGGACGGACAGTTCGGTTTCGTCAGCCTGACGGTGACGGGCAAAGCGGTGCGCTTTGAGAATCGAGATAACCGAACGGTTGATCAGGCTGCGGCCATAGATCGAGCTCACCACGTTGTTGTTGCGGTAGAGCTGACCGATAAGCGGGATCATCGCTTCAGCCAGGGCTTCACGATCGATCCACTCACCAAGACACTGGTCGGGCTTCTGAGTCACGGTAACCTTCCACATGTAGGGGAACAAAAAAGGGGCTACATTATGACGCCCCACGGCGTATCGGGCAATGAGCGCCTGTCGCCGGCCGCAAGCCGCGCAATCAGGCCGTTTGGAGCCTGACAGCGCGCGCCGTCACCGGTACAATCGACCTCTTTGCCGCAACGCTTGGAGTCCAATCTCCCGTGTCAGTTCTGCGCCTACCGCAAATGTCGGCCACAGCCGGCAAACAAACCTGGGGCAACTTGCCCGGCGCGGCCTTGAGCCTCGCCATCGCCGAGGCCGCCAGCAGCGCCGGTCGTTTTACCTTGCTGCTGACCGCCGACAGCCAGGCCGCCGACCGTCTGGAACAAGAGCTGCGCTTCTTCGCGCCCGAGCTTCCAGTGCTGCCGTTCCCCGACTGGGAAACCCTGCCCTACGACCTGTTCTCGCCGCACCAGGACATCATCTCGCAGCGCATCGCCAGCCTGTACCGGCTGCCCGAGCTTGACCACGGCATTCTTGTAGTGCCGGTGACCACCGCCCTGCACCGCCTGGCGCCCACGCGTTTTCTGCTGGGCAGCAGCCTGGTACTGGATGTCGGTCAGAAGATCGACGTCGAACAGATGCGCACGCGCCTCGAAGCCACCGGATACCGCTGCGTAGACACCGTCTACGAGCATGGCGAGTTCGCCGTGCGCGGCGCGCTGATCGACCTGTTCCCCATGGGCAGCAAGCAGCCGTACCGCATCGACCTGTTCGATGACGAGATCGAAACCCTGCGTACCTTCGACCCCGAGACCCAGCGCTCTATCGACAAGGTCGACTCGGTACGCCTGCTGCCGGCGCGCGAATTCCCCATGCAGAAGGACGAGGTCACGCGCTTCAAGGCGCGTTTCCGCGAGCGCTTCGATGTCGATTTCCGCCGCAGCGCGATCTTCCAGGACCTGGCCAGCGGCATCATCCCCGCCGGCATCGAGTACTACCTGCCGCTGTTCTTCGAAGAAACCGCCACCCTGTTCGATTACCTGCCAGCCAACACCCAGGTGTTCTCGCTGCCGGGCGTCGAACAGGCCGCAGAGCACTTCTGGAACGACGTACGCGGGCGCTACGAAGAACGCCGCGGCGACCTCAGCCGCCCGCTGCTGCCACCGGCCGAGCTGTTCATGCCGGTCGAAGACTGCTTCGCGCGCCTTAAACAGTGGCCGCGGGTGGTGGTCAGCAGTGACGAACTCGACGCCGGTGCCGGCCGCGAGCGCTTCCCGGCCCGCGCCCTGCCGGACCTGGCCATCGAGGCCAAGGCCAACCAGCCGCTGGCAGCACTGGCCGGCTTCCTCGACCAGTTCAGCGGCCGCGTGCTGTTTACCGCAGAATCGGCAGGCCGGCGCGAAGTGTTGCTGGAGCTGCTCGAACGCCTCAAGCTGCGCCCGCAGACTGTCGATGGCTGGGCCGATTTCATCACCGGCAACCAGCGCCTGGCGATCACCATCGCCCCGCTGGACGAAGGCCTGCTGCTGGACGACCCAGCCATGGCGCTGATTGCCGAAAGCCCGCTGTTCGGGCAGCGCGTGATGCAGCGCCGGCGCCGCGAAAAGCGCGGCGAAGCTGCCAACGATGCGGTCATCAAGAACCTCACCGAACTGCGCGAAGGCGCCCCGGTGGTGCACATCGACCACGGTGTGGGCCGCTACCTGGGCCTGGCCACGCTTGAAATCGACAGCCAGGTTGCCGAGTTCCTAACCCTGGAATACGCCGAGGGCGCCAAGCTGTATGTGCCCGTGGCCAACCTGCACCTGATCGCCCGCTACACCGGCAGCGACGATGCCTTGGCACCGTTGCACCGCCTTGGCTCCGAGGCCTGGCAAAAAGCCAAGCGCAAGGCCGCCGAGCAAGTGCGCGATGTCGCCGCCGAGCTGCTCGACATCTATGCCCGCCGCGCTGCGCGCAAGGGCTACGCCTTCGCCGACCCGTCCGCCGACTACGCAACCTTCAGTGCAGGCTTTGCCTTCGAGGAAACCCCCGACCAGCAAGCCGCCATCGAGGCCGTGCGCGCCGACATGCTCGCGCCCAAGCCCATGGACCGCCTGGTATGCGGCGACGTTGGCTTCGGCAAGACCGAAGTGGCCATGCGCGCGGCGTTCATCGCCGTGCACAGCGGCCGCCAGGTGGCCATTCTGGTACCGACCACGCTGCTGGCCCAACAGCACTACAACAGCTTCCGCGACCGTTTCGCCGACTGGCCGGTGCGGGTCGAGGTGATGAGCCGCTTCAAGTCGGCCAAAGAAGTCGCCAGCGCCGCAGCCGAGCTTGCCGAAGGCAAGATCGACATCCTGATCGGCACCCACAAGCTGCTGCAGGACGATGTGCGCTTCAAGGACCTGGGCCTTGCGATCATCGACGAAGAACACCGCTTCGGCGTGCGCCAGAAAGAACAGCTCAAAGCGCTGCGCAGCGAGGTCGACATCCTGACCCTGACCGCAACGCCCATCCCACGCACGCTGAACATGGCGGTGGCGGGCATGCGTGACCTGTCGATCATCGCCACCCCTCCGGCCCGGCGCCTGTCGGTGCGCACTTTCGTCATGGAGCAGAACAAGAGCACCATCAAAGAGGCCCTGCTGCGCGAACTGCTGCGCGGCGGCCAGGTGTACTACCTGCACAACGACGTCAAGACCATCGAAAAATGCGCCGCGGAACTTGCCGAACTGGTGCCTGAGGCGCGTATCGGCATCGGCCACGGGCAGATGCGCGAGCGCGAACTCGAACAGGTGATGAGCGACTTTTATCACAAGCGCTTCAACGTGCTGATCGCCTCGACCATCATCGAAACCGGTATCGACGTTCCTAGCGCCAACACCATCGTCATCGAGCGTGCCGACAAGTTCGGCCTGGCCCAGTTGCACCAGTTGCGCGGCCGCGTCGGGCGCAGCCACCACCAGGCTTACGCCTACCTGCTCACGCCGCCACGCCAGCAGATCAGCGGCGACGCCGAAAAGCGCCTGGAGGCCATCGCCAATACCCAGGACCTGGGGGCAGGCTTCGTACTGGCCACCAACGACCTCGAAATCCGCGGCGCCGGCGAGCTGCTTGGCGAGGGCCAGAGCGGGCAGATCCAGGCCGTGGGCTTTACCCTGTACATGGAAATGCTCGAACGCGCGGTCAAGGCCATTCGCAAGGGCAACCAGCCCAACCTGGAGCAACCCCTGGGGGGCGGCCCGGAGATCAACCTGCGCCTGCCGGCCTTGATCCCCGAGGATTACCTGCCCGATGTGCACGCGCGCTTGATTCTCTACAAACGCATCGCCTCGGCGGCCGACGAAGAGGGCCTGAAGGACCTGCAAGTGGAAATGATCGACCGCTTCGGCCTGTTGCCTGAGCCGACCAAGAACCTCATGCGCCTGACACTGCTCAAGCTGCAGGCCGAAAAGCTCGGCATCAAGAAAGTCGACGCCGGCCCCAACGGCGGCAAGCTTGAGTTCGAGGCCGAGACTCCGGTCGATCCGCTGACCCTGATCAAGCTGATCCAGGGCCAGCCCAAGCGCTACAAGTTCGAAGGCGCGACGCAGTTCCGCTTCCTGGTGCCGATGGAGCGCCCTGAAGAACGCTTCAACACGTTGGAGGCGCTGTTCGAGCGCCTCACCCCACAGACAAACTAAGGAAGCTTCATGCGTGCCATCCGTTGCCTGACCCTGCTGCTGGCGTTGGTAGCCCCGACGGCCTTCGCCGAAGGCCCGTATCAGGTAGAAATGATGCTGGTGCGGCAGAACGCCGTGCCGGCGATCACCAGCCCGTTCGCCCCGGAAAACTGGAGCGCCCGCGCGCCACGCCTGGACAAGGCTGCCGAGCGGCGCACCCTGCTCACCGACGAACTAACCCGCCTGCAGGCCACCGCCGACTACACCGTGCTGCTGCACAAGGCCTGGCAGCAGGATAGCGAGAGCATCGCCCTGGGTGCCGGCGTCGAGCAGTTCGGCCACTTTCCGATTGAAGGCAACCTGACCATCAAGGAAAACCGCTTCATCGCCGTCGACGCCAACTTCTGGGTCAACCAGCTCGACAGCAACGGCAGCGTGCTTGGCAGCGAACAGTTCAAACAGAGCAACCGCAACATGAAGGCCGGGCAACTGACCTTCCTCGATGGCGGCCACCTGGCCCTGCTGATCAAGGTAAGCCCCTCCGGCATGCGCAAAATGCCAACGATGGCCCCGGAAATGATGGAGCAGTAAGTTGATCCCAGCTTTTGCGCAGGAACTCATCCGTATTCACCGCGAGTGGACGTACGACTTTGATCGGCGCACGCTGCAACGCGGCATGGATTACGCAGAAGAAGGCCGCAGCGAGATCCTCTCGATCGACGATCTGGATATCCGCGCGCAATGCCACGGCTCGGGCGGCCGTATCTATACCCAGCGGCTCATCCTGGACACCACCGAAGATGGCGTGACCTTCGAAGCCTCCTGTTCATGCCCGGTCGGTAATAGCTGCAAACACTGCGCGGCCGCGTTTTACCTGCTCGAACGCGGCCCCGATCGCCCCGAGGGCGTTCATGGCGGCGAACCAGCCACTGTCACCGCCGGCGCGCCAAGTGCAGAACTGCCGCCAGAGCTTGCCAGCTGGGTAGAGACCCTCGGAGAGCCTCAAGCCCCGAGCGCCGAGCCCGGCAAACGTAAAGGGCCAGCGCTTTACTACCTGGTTGACCTCGAGCAGGGTCGCTGGACGCTCAAAGCGCTCAAGGGCACCCGCCAGCCCGATGGCACACTGAAATTTGCACGCCCGACCGCCTTGGCCGAGCTGATCTACTACCGCCCTCGTTACGTGACTGACGAAGACCTGCGCATTCTGCGCATGATCGACTCCCACCAGGACAGCTACGGCGTGCCGGTGTTACGCCTGGAAGGCAAGCAAGGCGCTGAACTTTACGAGTACGCACTGGCAACCGACCGCCTGCTCTACGGCCCTGACCAGGTGCCAATTACCGCAGGCCCCGAGCAAAGTGCTGATTTTCGCTGGGTGCGCCTGGACAATGGCAGCTACCGCGGCGCCTGGCACCACGGCGACAGCAACGACTGCCAGGCACTGCCACTGGAGCCGCTGTATTACGTCGACGCTGCTGCCGGGTTGAGCGGCAAGCTGCTGCACGACCTCGACCCGTTCATCGCCCGGCAGCTGGCCAGCGCACCTACCGTGCCCGAGCATCTGGTCATTCCGCTGAGCCACCGCCTCAACGCCCTGAACCGTCAGGTGCCCACGCCCACCACCGTGCGCAGCGAGCAACTGGACAACATTCTGCCCAGCGCCCGGCTGACCCTGGGCAGCGTCGAGTTCAGTGCCTACATGCCCAAGACCGGGCGCATGCAGCGGCAGATGCAGCACCGCGCTGCCCTCGCCTTCGACTATGACGGCCTGCTGGCCAGCGGCAACAACGACAAGCCGCTGAGCCGCCTTAAAGGTGACGCCAGCCAGCGCATCCGCCGCCAGCCCGAAGCCGAGCAGGCATTGCGCAAGGTGCTGCGCAGCTTCGGCTTCAAGCTTTCCACCCGGCAAAGCAAGGCGCTGCCGGACAGCGCTGGCGAAATGTTCCAGCTGGCCGATGACGAGGCCTGGCTGCGCTTCGCCCGCGAGGGCCTGGCGCAGCTGCGCGAGGCCGGTTGGGCAGTCGATGTGCACCGCGACTTTGCCTTCAATCTGCACGAGGTGGAGGACTGGTACGCCAGTATCGACGAAGCACCTGGCCATGAGTGGTTCGACCTGGAACTGGGCATCGTGGTCGATGGCCAGCGCCACAGCCTCTTGCCCATCGTGTTGCAATTGCTGCGCAGCAGCCCCGAACTGCTGCGCCCAAGCGAACTGGCCCGGCGCAGCGACGACGAGCACCTGCTGATCGATCTCAACCGCGCCCGTCTGGACAGCCCCGCCCTGCGCGTTGCCCTGCCCTACGGGCGCATCAAGGCGGTGATGGGCACCCTCGGCGGGCTGTACCTTAACGACGCGGCTGCCGGCCCCAGCCTGCGCCTTGAGCGCGCCGACGCCGCGCGCTTGAACGACATCGCCGACCTGCCACTGCTGTGGGAGGGCGGCGCCCAGGTCCGCGACCTCGGGCGGCGCCTGCGCGATGCCCGCGACTTGCAGGTTGACCCGCCACAGGGCCTGAACGCGACCCTGCGCCCTTACCAGCAGCAGGGCCTTAACTGGCTGCAAGCCCTGCGCGAGATGGGCACCGGCGGCATCCTGGGTGACGACATGGGCCTGGGCAAGACGCTGCAGACCCTCGCCCACCTGCTGCTGGAAAAACAATCCGGGCGCATGACCACGCCAGCCTTGGCAGTGATGCCCACCAGCCTTGTACCTAACTGGCTGGACGAAGCACAGCGCTTCGCCCCCGGCTTGCGAGTACTGGCGCTACATGGCCCGGGGCGCAACAAGCATTTTGCCAACCTGGCCGACTACGACCTGGTATTGACCACCTATGCCCTCGCCCCCCGCGACCTTGAACACCTCAAGGCACAGCCATGGCACCTGCTGGTGCTGGATGAGGCGCAGAACATCAAAAGCGCCACCAGCAAGGCTGCCCAGGCGGTGCGCGAGCTGCAGGCCAGCCAACGCCTGTGCCTGACCGGCACGCCGATGGAAAACAACCTGGGTGAGCTGTGGTCGCTGTTCCATTTCCTGATGCCCGGCTGGCTGGGTGACAGCAAGCGCTTCAACCAGGACTATCGCAACCCCATCGAACGCCACGGCGACACCGAACGCATGGCCCACCTGGCCAAGCGCATCCGCCCGTTCCTGCTGCGCCGTACCAAAGAGCAAGTGGCAACCGAGTTGCCGGCCAAGACCGAGATGATCCACTGGGTCGAGCTCAGCGACGCGCAGCGCGACACCTACGAAACAGTACGCGTAGCGATGGACAAGAAAGTGCGCGACGAACTGGCGCGCAACGGTGCGGCGCGCAGCCAGATCGTCATTCTTGATGCGCTGCTCAAGCTGCGCCAGGTGTGCTGTGACCTGCGCCTGGTCAAGGGCACCGAAGCCAAGGGCAGCTTTGCCGACAAGGGCAAGCTGGGGAGCCTGCTGGAGATGCTTGAGGAGCTGCTCAGCGAGGGCCGCCGGGTGCTGCTGTTCTCGCAGTTCACCTCGATGCTGGCGCTGATCGAGCAGGAACTGGTCAAGCGGGGGGTGCGCTACAGCCTGCTGACCGGCGACACGCGCGACCGCAGGGCGCCGGTGCAGCAGTTCCAGAATGGCGACAGCGAAGTGTTCCTGATCAGCCTCAAGGCGGGCGGCACCGGCCTGAACCTGACCGCCGCCGACACCGTGATCCACTATGACCCGTGGTGGAACCCAGCCAGCGAAAACCAGGCCACCGACCGCGCCTACCGTATTGGGCAGGACAAGCCGGTGTTCGTCTTCAAGCTGATTACCCGGGGCACGGTGGAGGAGAAGATCCAGCTGTTGCAGCAGGAGAAAGCGGCGCTCGCCGCCGGGCTGCTCGATGGCGGCACGGGCGGGCAATGGCGGCTGGGGGATGAAGAAATCGAGGCACTGTTCGCGCCCCTGCCCGGCAAACGCGGCCGTTGAAGCCGCCACCTTCAGCCGGTCGGTTTAGGGGTTGGCTTGTTCCGGCCTCATCGCAGGCTGGCGCCAGCTCCCACAGGATCTGGGTCAGCCCACAATATCGAGGCTGGACCCAGTCACTGTGGGAGCTGGCGATAGCCTGCGATGAGGCCACAGATCAATCCAGCAACTGCGCGTCCTTCAACGCCCCCAGCGCTTCCAGCCAGCGCGGCTGTTGGCGGTAGTCGGTCGAGGCAAAACCCTGCGCGCGCATGCGCGCGATACGCGGCGATGGCGTGACGTTCATCCGCTGGGCCGCACTCAAGGCAAGCTCTGCCGCCGCCCGGTCATTGCATACCAGGCCCATGTCACAACCCGCGCTCAGTGCCGCCTCGATGCGGTTGGCGGCATCGCCGACCACATGGGCACCGGCCATCGACAGGTCGTCGCTGAAAATCACCCCATCAAAGCCCAACTCGCCACGCAGGATGCCCTGCAACCAACGGCGCGAGAAGCCAGCCGGCTGGTTATCTACCTGCGGGTAGATCACATGGGCCGGCATGACCGCTGCCAACTGCCCGCTGAGCCGGGTGAATGGCACCAGGTCCGCAGCCCGCAACTGCTCCAGGCTTCGCTCATCTACCGGAATGGCCACATGCGAGTCGGCCTCGGCCCAGCCGTGGCCCGGGAAGTGTTTGCCACACGCGGCCATGCCTGCGGCGTTCATACCGCGAATGAAAGCGCCGGCAAACTGCGTGGCGCGCTCGGGGTTGCCCTCGAAGGCCCGGCTGCCGACCACGGCGCTGCGCTGGTGATCAAGGTCGAGCACCGGCGCGAAACTCAGGTCCAGGCCAGCGGCAATCACTTCGGTGGCCATGACCCAGCCACATTGCTCGGCCAGGTAGTCCGCGTTCGGGTTGTCGGCCAGGGCGCGCATGGCCGGCAGACGCACGAACCCCTGACGCAGCCGCTGCACACGGCCGCCTTCCTGGTCGACGGCAAGGATAAGGTCGGGGCGGATGGCGCGGATCGACGCGCAAAGCTCGCGCACCTGGCGCGGGCTGTCGATGTTGCGGGCAAAGATGATCAGGCCGGCTACTTCGGGCTGACGCAGCAGATGGCGGTCCTCGGCGGTCAGCCAGGTGCCGGCGATATCCACCATCAGGGAGCCTTGCAGGCTGACGGTCATACAGAATCCTTTATTGAATGTGCACGGAGTGCTCAGACTTTCGCCGGGGCGCCAGCCTTGCTGCGTGGGCGCAACTGCGCCGTGGCCATGGCCTGGTCGGTGACGCCGGTGTCGGCGCGCATGCCCGCAGCCAGGAACGGCACCATCAGGCGCATTACCTGCTCGATGGAGGTATTGATGCCAAAATCGGTTTCAGCGATGGCGCGCAGCGCCTTGATGCCCGACATGCTGAACGCCGCAGCGCCGAGCATGAAGTGCACGCGCCAGAACAGCTCCAGCGGCGGAATGCGCGGCGCCGCCTCATTGACCAGCAGCATGTAACGGCGGAACACCTTGCCGTACATGTCTTCGAGGTAGCGGCGCAGGTGCCCCTGGCTCTGACTGAAGGCCAAGCCCAGCAGGCGCATGAAGATCGACAAGTCGTTATTGCTGCGCGGCTGCACCGCCAGCGCCTGATCGACCAGCATTTCCAGCAGTTCTTCAAGCGTTGCCTTTTGCTCAGGGCGCCCCTGGCGGCGCTCGAGCTCACGCTCAAGGCTTGCGCAGAACGGCCCGAGGAAACGGGAAAACACGGCCTGGATCAGGGCTTTCTTGGAACCGAAATGGTAGTTCACCGCCGCCAGGTTGACCCCGGCCTTGCTGGTGATGAGCCGCAACGAGGTTTCGGCGAAACCGCGCTCCGCGAACAGCTGCTCCGCCGCATCGAGGATGCGTTCTACGGTTTCCGATTGGGCCATGAGTATTCCGCCTGACAAACAGTTGTTTGAAACATACGTTTCAGCTCTTCCCCTGTCAAGGTGCCCCTGACTGACCGGTCGCACATTTAAAAGCGCCAAGCGTGTAGCTGCAAGCGGCAAGATGCGGTGTTGTGTTACGGGCTGTGCTGCTTTCTTGAAAGTTGTGGCTTGCAGCTTGCCGCCCACTGTATATAATCCCAGTCACTGTATAAAAAGACAGAGCCCAAGCCCATGCTGAAACTGACGCCACGCCAAGCCGAGATTTTGGCTTTCATCAAACGCTGCCTCGACGACAACGGCTTCCCGCCTACTCGCGCCGAGATCGCCCAGGAGCTGGGCTTCAAGTCGCCCAATGCCGCCGAAGAGCACCTCAAGGCATTGGCTCGCAAGGGCGCCATCGAGATGACCCCCGGCGCATCGCGGGGCATCCGTATCCCTGGCCACGACGCCAAGGCCGAAGAAAGCGGCCTGCCCATCATTGGCCGCGTTGCCGCCGGTGCCCCCATCCTCGCCGAGCAGCACATCGAAGAGTCGTGCAACATCAACCCGGCGTTCTTCCATCCGCGCGCCGACTACCTGTTGCGCGTGCACGGCATGAGCATGAAGGACATCGGCATTTTCGACGGCGACCTGCTTGCCGTCCATACCACCCGCGAGGCCCGCAATGGTCAGGTGGTGGTCGCCCGCATCGGTGATGAAGTGACCGTCAAGCGCTTCCAGCGCGAAGGCAACAAGGTCTGGCTGATCGCCGAGAACCCAGAATTCGCCCCCATCGAAGTCGACCTGAAGGATCAGGAACTGGTGATCGAGGGCTTGAGCGTCGGCGTTCTGCGCCGCTGATCCAGGAGGCGTCATGCAGCCATTCATACAGCCCCAGCAGCAAGTCCAGCTACCCCTGTTCGAGGCGTTCCTTGCCCAGCCGGTACTGCCTGGCCTCAAAGCCAAACAAGCGCCACTCAAGGGCAACCAGCCCGAGCTGTTCAGCGAACTGGCACTGCGCGGCGCTCCAGGGCACTGCCACAGCCTGCTGGCGCCGATCCTGCGCGAACTCAGCGAAGAAGACGACAACCGCTGGCTGGCCCTGATCGCCCCACCCGGCAGCCTCACTCAGGCTTGGCTGCGTGAGGCCGGCCTTAATCGTGAGCGCATCCTGCTGCTGCAACCGGGCAGCAACCAGACCCCACTGCAACTGGCTTGCGAAGCACTGCGCCTTGGCCACAGCCACACCGTGGTCAGCTGGCTGGGCAACCTCAACCAGAGCACGCGCCAACAACTGTTGCGCGCTGCTGCGGCCGGAAACGCACAAAGCCTGAACATCCGCCTCGGCTGATGTTCAGGCTTTGCCTGTGAATAGCGGTTCGCCTTGCGGGCTCTGTGCCCTCAGTGCAGGACTCGCGGCCCTTCGTCACGCTCGAAATCACCTTCTACCAGACGCCCAGCCATCTGTACGCCGACGCTAAGCATGGCCTTGGCGACTTCAACGTGCTGGCCCTGCAGGAATACCTTGGCATCCTCGGAGAAATCCAGGGTTACCAGGGACCCTTCATCCTCGGCACGGCGCAACTCGATCCGGCCATCAGGCAACTCGACAATTTCTAGAAAGGACGTTGACATATAGGGGCCTGCTTTTCACGAAAGGCCAGTAGTGTACCAGCCATGGTTACTATCAGCACTCACTCAGCGCGTCGCGAAAGCGTCTCACCAAGCCTTTAAGATTTTCCCGCCAGGCTTGCAGCTCTGCGTGGGACAGCTCTAGCCGTTCAACTTCATCAAGATTCACCGCTTGAATGAGCGGTTGGGTTACATCGGTTTTGGCGGCTTTCCTGGCGACAGGCGGCTGAAACAATTCGGCATAAGCCTTGAGCAACTGCGCAAGCCAGGTTTGCGGGCTTCGAGCCAGTTCGACCATCTCGGCCATTTCCGGAATTGCCACGCTTTGTAGCATGTCATCCCCCAGCAGCAACTCAGCGCGCGCGGCCGAGGCCTGCGGCAAGCGGTAGAAACCGGCAATCTCGTGGCATAGCCCCAACAGCCCGCCATACAGGTGAAACAGCGCCGCTTCGCGCTCGGCCTGCACCATCCCTTGGGCGTTCATTGCACCACTGCTCGCAGCCTTGGCCATGGATTCCAGGGCAAGGCCTGCGAAGAACAGTTTCTGGTTGGTGCGCGTGTAGAGTTCCTGGGCCATTTTCGATGACTTCCCATGGGCAGCAAGGCGATGCTGCAGTTTCGGGGATTAACCGGCTTCACCGCAAGCACAAACGACCGCGGGGCAAACCCGCCCCCACAGCATGCTGAAAGCTGCTTTTGTGGGAGCGGGCTTGCCCCGCGATGGGCCTGATGCCAAACGCCGAAATCAGCGTTTGTCTTCAACCTTCCACGAACCACCGTCGAAGAAGGCTTTCCAGCCGGTCGGCTTGCCATCGACTTCGGACTGCACGTACTGCTCCTTGGTCTTGCGGCTGTAGCGAATCACCGTAGGACGGCCGTCCGGGTCCTTCTGCGGAGCGTCGCAGAGGAAGTGGTACTTGGGGTCGATCTCGTGCTTGTGCGGCACGATTTCCATCACCAGCGGCGCGCGGGTTTCACGGTTTTTCGGGAACTGGCTAGCAGCCAGGAACAGGCCCGAAGCGCCATCGCGCAGCACGTAGGTGTCATCGACCTTCTCGCACTTGAGCTCAGGCATGTCCACCTTGTCCATCTTCGGTGGCGCAGCCTCACCGCTTTTGAGCAGCTTGCGGGTGTTTTTGCACGCAGGGTTGGTGCAGCCGAAAAACTTGCCGAAACGGCCAGTCTTGAGCTGCATTTCGCTGCCGCACTTGTCGCACTCAAGGCTTGGGCCTTCGTAGCCCTTGATGCGGTAGCTGCCTTCCTCGATCTCGTAGCCGACGCAGTCCGGGTTGTTACCGCAGATGTGCAGCTTATGCTTCTCATCCAGCAGGTAAGCGTCCATGGCGGTGGCACAGATCGGGCAGCGGTGCTTGCCGCGCAGCACCAGCGACTCGGACTCACCCTCGTCGTCGGCGGCAATCTCGTCGCCCGGCACCAGGTTCACGGTCGCCTTGCAACGTTCTTTGGGCGGCAGGCTGTAGCCCGAGCAACCGAGGAACACGCCAGTGGAGGCCGTGCGGATCATCATCGGCCGGCCGCATTCCTTGCAGGGAATATTGGTCAGGGTCGGCTGGTTGGCGCGCATGCCGTTTTCGGCAGATTCGGCGGTTTGCAGCTTTTTGCTGAAGTCGCCGTAGAACTCATCCAGCACGTTCTTCCAGTCACGCTCGCCGTGGGCCACATCGTCGAGGTTTTCTTCCATGCCGGCGGTGAAGCCGTAGTCCATCAGGTTGGAGAAACTCTCCGACAGGCGCTCGGTAACGATATCGCCCATCTTCTCGGAGTAGAAGCGGCGGTTGTGCAACGTGACGTAGCCGCGGTCCTGAATGGTGGAAATGATCGCGGCGTAGGTCGACGGGCGGCCAATGCCGCGTTTTTCCATTTCCTTGACCAGGCTGGCTTCGGTGAAGCGCGGTGGCGGCTTGGTGAAGTGCTGGCTCGGGTCGATCTGCAGCAGCTTGAGCTTCTCGCCCTGCCCCATGTCTGGCAGTACATCGTCCTCGCCCGGCTTGCTCTGTTGCGGCAGAACACGGGTATAGCCATCGAACTTGAGGATGCGGCCCTTGGCACGCAGCTCGAAGTCGCCAGCCACTACGGTAACGCTGGTGGAGAGGTATTGCGCTGGCGGCATCTGGCAGGCCAGGAACTGGCGCCAGATCAGCTCGTACAGACGCTCGGCATCCCGCTCCATGCCGCTGAGCTTGGTCGGGTGAGTGTTGACATCGGATGGGCGGATCGCTTCGTGCGCTTCCTGCGCCCCTTCCTTGCTGCCGTAGACAATCGGCGCAGCCGGCAGGTACTGCTTGCCGAACTCTTTCTCGATGTAGCTACGGGCCATTTCCACGGCATCGGTCGACAGGTTGGTCGAGTCGGTACGCATGTAGGTAATGTAGCCAGCCTCGTACAGGCGCTGCGCCATCATCATGGTCTTCTTCACCCCGAAGCCAAGGCGGTTGCTCGCAGCCTGCTGCAGGGTGGATGTAATGAACGGTGCCGACGGTTTGCTGCTGGTCGGGCGGTCTTCGCGCTTGCTGACGCTGTAGCTGGAAGCCTTGAGCTTTTCAAGGGCAGCCATGGCCTGGGCTTCGTTGAGCGGCTTGAACGCCTCGCCCTTCTCGCGCGCCACTTCGAAACGCACCTTGGCATTGCTGGCGGTGCCCAGGTCGGCGTGGATTTCCCAGTATTCTTCGGGGTTGAACGCACGGATTTCGCGCTCGCGCTCCACCACCAGCTTGACCGCCACCGACTGCACGCGGCCGGCAGACAAGCCACGGGCGATCTTCGACCACAGCAATGGCGAGACCATGTAGCCCACCACGCGGTCGAGGAAGCGCCGCGCCTGCTGGGCGTTGACCCGGTCGATATCCAGCTCACCCGGCTGCGAGAACGCCTCCTGGATGGCTTTTTTGGTGATTTCGTTGAACACCACACGCTTGTAGCGGCTGTCGTCACCACCAATGGCTTCGCGCAGGTGCCAGGCAATGGCTTCCCCCTCGCGATCCAAGTCGGTTGCGAGATAGATGGTGTCGGCATCCTTGGCCAGGCGGCGCAGCTCGTCGATCACCTTCTCCTTGCCGGGAAGGATCTCGTACTTGGCTTTCCAGCCTGACTCGGGGTCAACCCCCATACGCGCCACCAGCGTGCGGCGAGCCTTCTCTTTCGGCGTCAGCGCCGGCGTTTCGGCTGCGGCCTTGCCACGCTTGGCCGCCGGTTCCTTGCTCGCACTGGCGGAACCGCTGGTGGGAAGGTCGCGGATATGGCCGATACTCGACTTCACCACGTACTGGTTGCCCAGATACTTGTTGATGGTCTTGGCCTTGGCCGGGGATTCCACAATGACCAGCGATTTGCCCATGGATCGGAGTATTCCTGAATCTGAAGATAAAAAACGCGTCAGGTGCCGAGACGCGGCACCGCTATATATAGTGGCAAAAGAGTGAGGTCAAGCGCGGTCGTTCACTCGGGTGCCTGGCTTAGCAGCTCAGCCAGGCCCTCTTCGGCCTTGACCAAAGCAAAGCGTGGCACCTGCTCGCCGTCAACCTCGACGGACTCTTGGAACATGGAAAGTGGCCTTACCCAGAAGCTGTAATCACCATACAGGCACTGGTAGAACACCATCCACTGTTCGTCCTCGGAATGCCGCGCAACACTGAAGACACGGTACTCAGGCCCTTTGTAATGCCGGTAGATGCCTGGCTGTATCTGCATGTCGCTCACCCTCTTGAAACAAAACCTGTAAAAAAACAAAACCGGGGCACAGGGCCCCGGCTGATGCCTTGCGGCGCGATCAGACGCGCTCGAACACCGTGGTGATACCCTGGCCGAGGCCGACGCACATGGTGGCCACGCCAAGCGTACCGCCATTTTGCTTCATCACGTTGAGCAGGGTGCCGGAAATTCGCGCACCGGAGCAACCGAACGGATGGCCCAAAGCGATGGCGCCGCCGTGCAGGTTAACCTTCTCATCCATCTTGTCGAGCACTTTCAGATCTTTCAGCACTGGCAGGGCCTGTGCAGCAAAGGCTTCGTTAAGCTCGAAGAAGTCGATATCGGCAATGCTCAGGCCTGCACGCTTGAGTGCTTTCTGCGTCGAAGGCACCGGGCCATAGCCCATGATTGCTGGGTCTACACCGGCCACGGCCATCGAGCGAATGATCGCCAGCGGCTGGATGCCCAGGTCCATGGCTCGCTGCCCGGACATGACGATCATGCACGAAGCGCCGTCGGTAATCTGCGACGAAGTACCGGCGGTGACAGTACCACCTTTGGGGTTGAACGCAGGCTTTAGTGCAGCCAGGCCTTCGAGGGTGGTTTCCGGGCGAATGGTTTCGTCGTAGTCGAAGACCTTGAGGAAACCGTTCTCGTCGTAGCCCTGCATCGGGATGATCTCATCCTTGAACTTGCCCTCGACCGTCGCCTTGTGGGCGAGCCGGTGCGAGCGCACAGCGAACAGGTCTTGCTGCTCGCGAGTGATGCCGTGCATCTTGCCGAGCATTTCTGCCGTCAGGCCCATCATGCCCGACGCCTTGGCGGCGTGCAGCGACAGGTGCGGGTTAGGGTCGACGCCGTGCATCATGCTGACGTGGCCCATGTGCTCGACACCACCCACCACGAATACATCACCGTTGCCGGTCATGATCGCCTGGGCGGCGGTGTGCAAGGCGCTCATCGACGAACCGCACAGGCGGCTGACGGTTTGCGCAGCGCTGGTGTGGGGGATTTGAGTCATCAACGAAGCCATGCGGGCGATGTTCCAGCCCTGCTCCAGGGTCTGGTTGACGCAGCCCCAGATTACGTCTTCGACTTCCTTGGGGTCGACCTTGCCATTGCGTTCGAGCAACTTGCTGATCAGGTGCGCCGACATGTCTTCGGCGCGGGTATTGCGGTGCATGCCACCTTTGGAGCGGCCCATCGGCGTGCGACCGAAGTCGACAATCACCACGTCTCTTGGATTCAGGCTCATATCAATATTCTCGCTCTAGCTCGTTGGCCGCTCAGTTGAAGAAGCGCTGGCCGGTCTTGGCCATTTCGCGCAGCTTGGCAGTGGGGTGGTACAACGGCCCCAGGTCGGCGTAGCGGTCGGCCAGTGCGACGAATTCGGCAACCCCGATCGAATCGATGTAGCGCAGTGCGCCACCACGGAAGGGAGGGAAACCGATGCCATAGACCAGGCCCATGTCAGCTTCGGCGGCCGTTTCGACGATGCCGTCTTCCAGGCAGCGAACGGTCTCCATGCACAGCGGCACCATCATCCAGTTGATGATGTCTTCGTCGCTCAGCTCACGCTGCTCGAAGACGATTGGCTTGAGCACTTCGAGCACGCTGGCATCGGCGACTTTCTTCGGCTTGCCGCGTTTGTCGTTTTCGTAGGCGTAGAAGCCCTTGCCGTTCTTCTGGCCGAGACGGTTGGCCTCGTACAGGGCGTCGATAGCGGAGCGTCGATCATCTTTCATGCGGTCCGGGAAGCCTTCGGCCATGACATCACGGCCGTGGTGGCCGGTGTCGATACCGACTACGTCCATCAGGTACGCCGGGCCCATGGGCCAGCCGAATTTTTCCATGACCTTGTCGATGCGAACAAAATCGACACCAGCGCTGACCAGCTTGGCGAAACCGCCGAAGTACGGGAACAGCACACGGTTGACCAGGAAGCCCGGGCAATCGTTGACCACGATCGGGTTCTTGCCCATTTTCTTGGCGTAGGCCACGGTGGTGGCGACCGCCACTTCACTGGACTTCTCGCCGCGAATTACCTCGACCAGCGGCATCATGTGCACCGGGTTGAAGAAGTGCATGCCAACGAAGTTTTCCGGGCGCTTGAGCGCCTTGGCCAGCAGGTTGATGGAGATGGTCGAGGTGTTGGAGGCGAGGATCGCATCGTCCTTCACCTGGCCTTCCACTTCTGCCAGCACGGCCTGCTTGACCTTGGGATTTTCGACCACGGCTTCGACGACGATGTCGACATGGCCGAAATCGCCATAGGACAGGGTCGGGCGGATGGCATTGAGCGCCTCGGCCATTTTGGCCGGGGTCAGGCGGCCTTTCTCGACACGGTTGCCCAACAGTTTGGACGCCTCGTTGAGGCCGAGCTGAATGGCGTCCTCGCGGATGTCCTTCATCAGGATCGGGGTGCCCTTGACTGCCGACTGGTAGGCGATGCCGCCACCCATGATGCCGGCGCCCAGTACGGCGGCCTGCTTGACGTCGCGGGCGATCTCGTCGTGCGCCTTGGCCTTGCGCTTGAGCTCCTGGTCGTTCAGGAACAAGCCGATCAGGCTTTCTGCAACCGAGGTCTTGGCCAACTTCGCAAAGCCTGCGGCTTCAACTTCCAGCGCCTTGTCGCGACCAAAGTTGGCGGCTTTCTGGATGGTCTTGATGGCTTCGACCGGGGCCGGATAGTTCGGGCCGGCCTGGCCTGCGACGAAGCCTTTGGCGGTTTCGAAGGCCATCATCTGCTCGATGGCATTGAGCTTGAGTTTTTCCAGCTTCGGCTGACGCTTGGCCTTGTAGTCCAGCTCACCACTGATGGCACGCTTGACCAGGTCGAGGGCACCGGCCTGCAGCAGCTCAGGGGCTACTACTGCATCGACGGCGCCGACTTTCAGCGCGTCGTCCGCGCGGTTTTCCTTGCCCGAGGCGATCCACTCGATGGCATTGTCAGAACCGATCAGGCGCGGCAGGCGCACAGTGCCGCCAAAACCTGGGTAGATGCCCAGCTTGACTTCCGGCAGGCCGATCTTGGCGCTGCTGGCCATGACACGGTAGTCAGCCGCCAGGCACATTTCCAGGCCGCCACCCAGCGCGATGCCGTTGATGGCGGCGACGGTCGGCACGCCGAGGTCTTCGAAGGCGCTGAAAATACGGTTGGCTTCCAGGTTGCCGGCAACCAGCTCGGCCTCGGGCAGCTTGAAGTTGTCGACGAACTCGGTGATGTCGGCGCCGACGATGAATACGTCCTTGCCACTGCTGACGATCACGCCCTTGACCGAAGCGTCGCCCTGGATGGCAGCGACCGCTTCACGCAGCTCGTTCAGTGTGAGGCGATTGAACTTGTTGACGGACTCACCCTTGAGGTCGAACTTCAGTTCGACGATGCCGCTTTCAAGAGCCTTAACCGTGATGGCTTTACCTTCGTAAATCATCAACTGATCTCCACGATATGGAAGCTGAACTGTACACGCCGATCGCTGGCGCAAATGCCGGACTACCGGTCACTTGCCGCAGGCACACCCGTCGGCGGGCTAGTCGGGATTCTGTAAGAGGCGTCTGATATACAAACGCTCAATTCATACGCCCGTTTGATTTGGGTGTGCACACATTCTCCGAAAAGGTCGGCGTTGTCAAATGCTCGCAGACTGACTGAAAACGCGACTTTGCAGTCACTTTGTACGCCCAGGTGATGAAACATGATGACAGTGATTACCGATCATTCGTGTCAGCGATAGGCCTGCACCCGCCTGCACTGCTGCTTTTTTTAAACGCGATCGCCAGCGCTGACTACACTGGCACTGATTGCACCGTGTTTCCCGGCCTGCCTGGCCCTTTCTGCGCAGCAGAACGCATAGCGGCGCGCAGGAGCCTCCAAGCTCCTGCGCGCCGCTATGTCGTTATGGCGAAAGAGTTTGCCCAGACGGGCTTTAGGCAAGGGCTTCCAAGGCGTAGGCAATATCGTGCAATACAGCAGGCTCGCCCCGCTCACTCCAACACAGCGCGATCATGCGAGTATCGGCTTCGACCTTGTACACGGTTGCTGGCAGGCGGGCGAACACCTGCGCCAGGCGGGCATCGGTACAGGCTTCACGCCACTGGTTGCACCACACACCAGGGCTGGTTTGCCAATAGCACCAGCTGTCGGCTCGCCCCCTGCGCCGGGCGCGGTGGTACTGCGGGCATGGGCTGGGCGGCTCGCTTTGCAGCCAGTGCGGCCACTGCTGGGGCGACATTTGCATCATCAGGCCCATGCGCCGCCCTTCCAGGCGCAGGCTCATCTGCTGGCTCTGTTTGCGCGACGGGCGCAGCAAGGCCAGCGGGCTGAGAACAAGCGCAAGGATTGACACGACCAGCCATACCGTCATATCTGTAGACCTTATAAAGCGTTGCAAATGAGCGGGTTAGTCAGGTTTCACGGATGAACCGCGCGAAAGCGACCATACTTCTACTTATCGCGATTGTTGGGGAGTACTGCACATGTCCTACGAACATATTCTGGTCGCCGTCGACCTGACCGAGGAATGCGACCCGGTCATCAAACGGGCGATGAAACTCGCAGAGCCCACAGGCGCCAAGGTGTCGCTGGTGCACATCGTCGAGCCCATGGCCATGGCTTTTGGTGGTGACGTGCCCATGGACCTGTCGCAACTGCAGCAGCAGCAATTTGATCAGGCCAAGGAGCGCATGGACCGCCTGTTCAACAAATACCCTGAAATCAACCGTGGCGATTCGCACTTGGTGTACGGCCAGCCACGCCAGGAAATTCACCAGTTGGCCAAGGATCAGAAATGCGACCTGATCGTGGTCGGCAGCCATGGCCGCCACGGCCTGGCGCTATTGCTCGGTTCCACCGCCAACGATGTACTGCACGGCGCCCCCTGCGATGTGCTGGCGGTACGCCTGCTGAAAAAAGACTAACCTGCACAACCGGGCTGGCCGGCTACCGCAACGGCAGCCGGCTCGCCCTGCGAGTGCCTCAGCCTTCCAGTTCGGCCCAGCGCTCCACCAGCACGTCCAGCTCGCCCTGCAGCATTTCAAGCTTGCCCAGCACTGCCGAGGTTTCCTCGATAGGGCGCTGATAGAAGCTGGCGGAACCTACCTCTTCCTGCAACTGGGCCATGCTTTTTTCCAGCGCATCAATCTGCCCTGGCAGCATTTCCAGCTCACGCTGGAGCTTATAGCTGAGTTTTTTCTTGTTGGCATCCGCCGCAGGCGCAGCCACAACGGCAGGCGCTGCCTCCTCGACCGGCACTTGCACCACGGCACTGTTGAGCGCCGACTTGCCGCCTTTGCTCTCGGTTACCCCAAGCAGTTTTGGCGAACCGCCTTGGCGAATCCAGTCTTCATAGCCACCAACGTACTCACGCACCCGGCCATCGCCTTCGAATACCAGGGTACTGGTGACCACGTTGTCGAGGAATGCCCGGTCGTGGCTGACCATCAGCACGGTGCCGTTGTAGTTCGATAGCACTTCTTCGAGCAGTTCGAGGGTCTCGACGTCGAGGTCGTTGGTCGGTTCGTCCAGCACCAGCAGGTTGGCCGGCTTGCTGAACAGCTTGGCCAGCAGCAGGCGCGCACGCTCACCACCGGACAGCGCCTTGACCGGCGTACGGGCACGCTGAGGGCTGAACAGGAAGTCGCCCAGGTAGCTGAGCACATGGCGGTTCTGGCCTTCGATCTCGATGAAATCGCGACCTTCGGCAAGGTTGTCGATCACGGTTTTTTCCAGATCGAGCTGGTGGCGCATCTGGTCGAAATAGGCGACCTCAAGCTTGGTGCCACGGTCAACCTTGCCCGACGTCGGCTCCAGATCCCCCAGCATCAGCTTGAGCAGCGTGGTCTTGCCGGTACCGTTGGCGCCAAGCAGGCCGATACGGTCCTGGCGCTGCAGGACCATCGAGAAGTCCTTGACCAGCTTGGGGCCGCCCTGGTGAGCGAAGCTTACGTCTTCGAGCACCATGACCTGCTTGCCGGATTTGTCCGCCACTTCGATCTGAATGTTGGCCTTGCCCTGGCGCTCGCGACGCTCACCACGCTCCATACGGAGCGCTTTGAGCGCACGCACGCGGCCTTCGTTACGGGTACGGCGGGCCTTGATGCCTTGGCGAATCCACACCTCTTCCTGGGCCAGACGCTTGTCGAACAGCGCGTTGGCAGTGGCTTCAGCCGCAAGCTCAGCCTCTTTGTGCACCAGGAAACTTGCGTAATCGCCGTTCCAGTCGATCAGGCCGCCACGATCCAGTTCTAGGATGCGCGTGGCCAGGTTTTGCAGGAAGGAACGGTCGTGGGTGATGAACAGCACCGCACCACCGAAGCCCTTGAGGGCCTCTTCCAGCCAGGCGATAGCGCCGATATCCAGATGGTTGGTGGGCTCGTCCAGCAGCAGCAGGTCGGGCTCGGACACCAGGGCCTGGGCCAGCAACACACGACGGCGCCAGCCACCGGACAGCTCGGCGAGGGTTTTCTCGGCCGGCAGTTGCAGGCGGCTCAGGGTGCTTTCCACGACTTGTTGCAAGCGCCAGCCATCACGGGCTTCCAGCTCATGCTGCACATGCATGAGCTTTTCAAGGTCGGCATCGTTGGTGATGTTCTGGCTCAGGTGGTGGAACTCGGCCAGCAGTTCGCCAACACCGTCAAGGCCCGCAGCCACCACGTCGAACACGCTGCGTTCGTCGGCAACTGGAAGTTCCTGTGGCAATTCGCCAATCTTCAGGCCTGGGGCCCGCCAGATATCGCCGTCGTCGGCCTTTTGCTCGCCTTTGACCAGGCGCAGCATGCTCGACTTGCCAGTACCGTTGCGGCCGATGATGCACACCCGCTCACCACGGGCGATCTGCCAGGAAACCTTGTCCAGCAGCGGCATCGCGCCGAAAGCAAGGGACACATCGCTTAATTTGAGCAGGGTCATGATCGTCTCCAAAAACCGGGGGCGCATTCTACCTGACTTGCTACCCCACGGCATCAACAGCCGACAACCCGACACGCCCCGCATACAACTCGATACAAGCACAGCGCTTTCACCGGCCACCGGCAAACAGCTAAGCTAGGCAGTAATACCCAACAGTGCTGGCTTCGCCGTCACTCTCTATGGTTCAACTGCCCGGACGTATCATGCGCAGCCGCCTGTTACAACTTGCTTCCTGCCTGCTGCTCACCGCCACTGCCGCGAGTGCTGCACAGGCCGCCGACCTCACCCAGCAACGTCAGTACTACGATGAAGCCAAGCGCGCCTTGGCCAAAGGCGACAAAGGCCCGTACCTGCGTTATGCCCAGGCGCTGCGTGATTACCCGCTGACGCCGTACCTCACCTACGACGAGCTGACCGCACGCCTGAAAAGCGCCAGCAACGAAGAAATCGAAGGTTTCCTTGCGGCCCACGGCGACCTGCCCCAGGCCAACTGGATGAAACTGCGCTGGTTGCGCTGGCTGGCCGAGCGCGGCGAATGGGATACCTTCACCAAGTATTACGACACCAAGCTCAACTTCACCGAGCTGGACTGCCTGAACGGCCAGTACCAGTTGACCCACGGCCTTCGCGCCGAGGGCTTTGCCACTGCACAAAAACTGTGGAATGTCGGCAAATCGCAACCTGCGGCCTGTGAACCGCTGTTTGCGCAGTGGGCCGCTCAGGGGCAGTTGACCGAAGCCAGGCGCTGGGAACGCGCCAAGCTCGCTGCCCAGGCCCGCAACTATGGCCTGGCCGGCAATTTGGTGAAGACCCTCACCACCCTCGCCCCTCAGGGCAAGCTGCTGCTGGACGTGGCGCAAAAGCCTGAGCTGCTTAACCAGCCCTCGCGCTTCACCCCGGTCAGCGAGGCCATGTCCGACGTAGTCAGCCTGGGCCTGCGGCGCCTGGCCAGGCAAAACCCGGAGCAGGCCATGGCGCTGCTCGACGATTACGCCCAGCGCATGCACTTTTCACGTGACGAAAAGGTCGCCATCGCCCGCGAGATCGGCCTGACCCTGGCGCGTCGCTACGACCCACGCGCACTTGACCTGATGACCCGCTACGACCCCGAGCTGCGCGACAACACAGTGAGCGAATGGCGCATGCGCCTGCTGCTGCGCCTGGGCCGCTGGCAGGATGCCTATGAGCTGAGCAAGCGTCTTCCCCAGGACCTGGCGGCCAGCAGCCGCTGGAAGTACTGGCAAGCGCGCAGCCTGGAGCTTGCCCAGCCGAACAACGCGCAAATCACCCCGCTGTACAAGGCAGTTGCCCGTGAGCGCGATTTCTACGGCTTCCTTGCCGCAGACCGCGTACAAACGCCTTATCAGTTGAACAACAAACCGCTGGTGCTGAGCCCGCAACTGGTCAACAAGGTGCGTAACACCCCTGGCGTACGTCGCGCCCTGGAGTTCCACGCCCGCGGGCAAATCGTCGAGGGCCGCCGAGAGTGGTACCACGTCAGCCGGCACTTCAGCCGCGATGAAATGGTCGCCCAGGCACGCCTGGCCTATGACATGCGCTGGTACTTCCCGGCCATTCGTACCATCAGCCAGGCACAGTACTGGGATGACCTGGATATCCGCTTCCCGATGGCTCACCGCGACACGCTGGTGCGCGAGGCCAAGGTCCGCGGCCTGCATTCGAGCTGGGTATTTGCCATTACCCGCCAGGAAAGCGCCTTCATGGAAGACGCGCGCTCAAGCGTAGGCGCCAGTGGCCTGATGCAACTGATGCCGGCAACGGCCAAGGAAACCGCACGCAAGTTCAGTATTCCGCTGGCATCGCCTGCGCAGGTGCTCAACCCGGACAAGAACATCCAGCTGGGCGCGGCCTACCTGAGCCAGGTACACAGCCAGTTCAATGGCAACCGGGTGCTGGCTTCGGCGGCCTACAACGCAGGGCCGGGCCGCGTGCGGCAGTGGCTGAAGGGCGCCAAGCACTTGAGCTTCGATGTGTGGGTTGAGTCGATACCGTTCGATGAGACTCGCCAGTACGTGCAGAACGTGCTGTCGTATTCGGTGATCTACGGGCAGAAGCTCAATTCGCCGCAGCCGCTGGTCGACTGGCACGAGCGTTATTTCGACGATATGTAAGCGGGAATGCGTTTGGCGGCCTTAAGGCCAGGGCCGCCAAATATTCGCCGAAAAGGCCTCACTCCAACACCTGTACCTCCATCCCCACCTGCAACTGCCCCTCGCCGTCCACTGCCAGGTTCTGCCCAAACAGCACATCCCCGTCTTTCTCACGAAAGGTCTTCAGCGTGGTCAGCGGCTCACGGTCAGGGCTGCGCTCGCCCGTGGCGGGGTCGAGGGTGGTGAGGATGCAGCGCACACTTGGCTTGAGCACGCGAAAGGTCATGGCGCCTATGCGAATACGCTTCCAGCCGTCCTCGGCGAAGGCCGGCGCGCCTTCGACCACCAGGTTTGGGCGAAAACGCAGCATTTCCATTGGGCGCCCTACCCGGCTGCTGAGCTCGTCCAGCGAGGCCTGGCCGATCAGCAACAGCGGAAAACCGTCCGGGAAGGCTGCACGGTCGCTGTTCAGGCCATAGCCGTTGGGTAAGTAGCGAGCCCGTGACTCCGGGCAGTGGACCAGGCGCACAGGCTTGCCCAGCAACCCACTGAGCCAGGCCGCGGCCGCGTCGCCAGCATCGGGCACACGCAGCGTATCGCGCCAGATGGTCACGCCGCGCAGGCCATCATCGGCTGCCGGTACAGGCACGTTCAGCGGCGCAAGGCCCAATGCCTCAAGCAGCAACGAATCGTCCGCCAGATAACTTGCACGCACCAAGCCAAGCCTGGGCCAGGCACGCTGCGTCAGAAAACGGCCATTCTCAGCTTCGACCACCAGCCAACGCCGGTCGCCAGCCAAGCCAAGGTTCCCCACGGATGAAGCAGGCAGGCTTTGCGCCTGCGCCGACTTCACCGGGTACCGGTACAACGCACTCAGAATCATCCCTGTCCGCCCCGCTGCGCTAAAACGCCGAGCTTATACCGAACAGCGACCGCCCGACATCAGGCAGAGGCGTGCACCATGCTCAGGCGTTGGCGCACCACTTCAACCAGGCGATCCGGCTGGAACTTGGAGAGGAAGTTGTCGCAACCGACCTTCTTCACCATCGATTCGTTGAAACTGCCCGACAACGAGGTGTGCAGCACCACGTAGAGCTCACGCAAGCGCGGGTCGTTGCGAATTTCGGTGGTCAGGCGATAGCCGTCCATCTCGGGCATTTCGGCGTCGGTGAAGATCATCAGCAGCTTTTCGCAGACGTCTTCGCCGGCATCGGCCCAGCCTTTGAGCATACGCAGGGCCTTGAGGCCGTCGCTGGCCACATGCAGCTTCACGCCCAGCTGCGAAAGCGTATCGCGCAGCTGCGCCAAGGCCACGGTGGAGTCGTCCACCAACAGGATCTCGCGCCCACGCGCAAGTGCCAGCACTGGGTCTTCAAGCTTGTCGCGGGAAACCTTGGCGTTGTACGGCACGATTTCGGCGAGCACTTTCTCGACGTCGATGATTTCCACCAACTGCTCTTCAACCTTGGTAATCGCCGTCAGGTAGTGCTGGCGGCCGGCGCTGGTGGGCGGCGGCATGATCGATTCCCAGTTCATGTTGACGATGCGGTCGACGCCGCCCACAAGGAACGCCTGCACCGAGCGGTTGTATTCGGTGACGATGATGGTGCTGTTCGGGCCTGGCTCCAGCGGGCGCATACCGATGGCCTGGGACAGGTCGATCACCGGCAGCGTCTGCCCGCGCAGGTTGACCACGCCACAGACAAACGCGTGGCGCTGTGGCATCAGGGTCAGCTTGGGTAGCTGCAACACTTCCTGGACCTTGAACACGTTGATCGCGAACAGTTGCCGGCCAGCGAGGCGGAACATGAGAATTTCCAGGCGGTTCTCACCCACCAATTGCGTACGTTGATCTACCGTGTCGAGAATGCCGGCCATTAGGAAAACCCCCAGGCTTTGAGTCGGAAAAATGAATGCATCGGCCCTGTATCGGCGGATACCGGCACAGCTTGACCCCTTGTAGAAAAAGCGGTCGCCGGTAATTGATATCACTTTACCATCATGCTTTACTGCTGCCACCTCCTAGGCCGCCAGCAGGTCACCGCGCACTGCCGCCCCGATACACCCTCAGGGAAACCCCTAGAGGCAATCGGGCGCAACCTGATGTTCGCAATATCCTTTAGCCATTAATGTGACGCCATTCTCAGTGCATGAATGGAGTCAGGCTTTTGTCAGTGAACGTCCAGCTATGGCTCCAACCCGCTCCAGCCTCGGGCTGCGTACGACAATGATGGACCGTACAGCCACGCGCGAAGGGGCGCTGCAGGAATTTCTGCTCGATGCCCAGGTGCTCCTCAGCGGTGCGCAAGAGTGCCTGTCGCACCTGGAACTGATCGGCAACGACCCAGACGCCTGCCTGTGCCTTGAAGAAACCCTCACCACCCTCGCCGACCGATGCGATAGCCTGGCGCTGGATGAAGTGGCGCAGTTCACCCGCGCGTTGCAGCAACTGATCGCACCTGCCTGTGGTGAGCAACTGCTAGGCGGCGCAGCCTTGCCCATACTGGACGCCTGCCTTGCCCTGCTTGCCTGGCAGCTGGAACTGCTCGACCCAACCACCGGCTGCCTGGGCATGGACTGCGAAGAACAACGGTTGTTGCTTGACGAACTGGCCGAGCTACTTGCGCAACCTGCGACGCAAACGTGTGCGCAGCACTGCGACGGCGCCGATAGCGGCAACTAACCTGCGACTAAAGATTCAACTACACCCTGGCATTAAGCAGTTAAGTTGTGTAACGGTTTGTTCACAAGTTCAGGAACAAGGCACGCTTAGTTACACGTTTATCGCTGCCAGCAACATTAGGTAATGGCACTTAGCTATATCGGTCGTTGTGTACAGCGCCCCGCCACCGCCCAAGCGCTGTGCTTTCAAGCAGTTATAGCCCCGCGACCAAAACCGTGCGAAGTGTTAACATGCACCGTTTCGAATATAAGCACCCTTATTTAAACGGGTGATTGAAAGTGAGCGCCCGCTCTGTCTCAGTCACATGCCATATTTTCAACAGCAATGACTCGGTGGCTTCTTTAACTATGCTTGCACGCTTGAAAGCCCTCCGGCATTGGTATTCCAGAGCTGCCCTGCTGCGCTGGGCAACCACGCTTTTGTGTGTAGCGTCACTGCTCGCCAACCTGCTCATCGTGCTGCATGCCAAACCACTGCCGGCCAGCCTGCTGCTGCTGCAACTGGCTGCGATGGCAAGCGTCGCCTGGCACCTGCGCCACTGGGCGGGTGCAATCACCCTGCGCCCGGCCGAGCTTGCCCATCGCATGCTCAAGGTGCAGGAAGGTGAACGCCAACACCTGAGCCGTGAGCTGCACGACGATATCGGCCAATTGCTCACCGCCGCCAAGCTGCAAGTCGACTGGCTGCAGCGCCGCGTGCCGGCTGAACTGCAAGCGCACTGCAGCACCTTGAGCAATACGCTAAGCCACACCTTAAGCAACGTGCGCGATGTATCGGCACTGCTCAACCCGCGGCAACTGGCGAGCCTTGGGCTGGAAGCCAGCCTGCGCGCACACTTGCTGCGCACCCTGGCCAATACCGATATCCACTGGAGCCTGGACTGCAATCAGCGCCTGGGCGGCATCAGTGAAGAAATGGCCATGGCTGCATTTCGCATCACCCAGGAAGCCGTCACCAACGCCCTGCGCCACGCCCAGGCAGGCAACCTGCTGGTGCGCCTGCAACGCACCGCCACAGGCCTTGCCTTGAGCATCCATGACGATGGCTGCGGCTTTACGCCAGTATACGACCCTGCCGCAGCTGGCCAGCGCGGCATGGCCGGCATGCATGAGCGTGCTACGGCGCTGCAAGGCTGGCTGACTGTAACCAGCACTCCAGGGCAAGGCACCCAGATCGAAGCCTTGTTCCCATGGCCACCGCGCAACCAGGAACGCGCCAGGACTCTAGCCTCACATGACATGTAAATTGCTGCTGGTGGACGACCATTCCCTGATTCGTGCAGGCGTCAGGGCACTGGTAGCGGACATTCCCGACTACACGGTGGTCGGCGAAGCCGAGGACGGCTCGCAACTGCTGGAGCAGGTACGGCGCCTGAACCCGGATATCGTCCTGCTGGATATCTCGATGCGCTCGAGCAGCGGCCTGGATGCCCTTGCCCAACTGCGCGCCCATGGTTGCACCTGCAAGGTGCTGATGCTGTCAATGCATACCGACCCCGAGCTGATCATGCGCGCCCTCGAAAGCGGTGCCCACGGCTACCTGCTCAAAGACACCACGGCCACCGAACTTGAGCAGGCCCTCAGCGCCCTGCGCAACAACGAGCGCTACCTCAGCCCGGCCATCGCGCACACGGTGATCAACCAGGCATTGCAGCGCGCACAAAGCGCCCGGTCGCCGGGGGATCAACGGCACAACCTCACCGCCCGCCAGCTGGAGATCCTGCGCCTGATCGTGCGCGGCAAATCTACCCGGGAAATCGCCGGAGGGCTGGGGCTTTCGATCAAGACGGTCGAAACCCACCGTTCGCAGATCATGAAGCGCCTGCAGATCTACGATGTGGCGGGCCTGGTGCTGTTTGCCGTGCGCGAGAAAATCATCAGCCTGGACGACTGAGCAGCGGCGAATCGGCCGGCAGGTGCACACGCAGTGCCCCCGGCACCGCTTCGAAACGCAGGCTGTCGGCCTGCAATGGCTCACCATCGAGGTTGATATCCAGCCCCTGCGAACTCTTGATCTCGACCCACGGCAGGCGCGCCCGCACAAACAGCTCCTCCCCGCCCAACAGCCCGCGCAGCGCACCGACCATTTCCTGCGGCCCAGGCAAAATACCGATATCCAGCAGGCCATCGTCTGCGACCGCCTCTGGGCACAGCACGTGCCCGCCGCCGGCCTGGCGACCATTGCCGATCCCCAATGCCAGCAAGTCGCCCTGCCAGTGAAAATCCGGCCCCTGCAGCTCCACCGAAGCGATCTGCAGCTCGCTGAAGCGCGACAGCCCGGTGAACAGATAAGCCGCAGCGCCCAGCACCTTTTTCAGGTCTTCGGAGGTGTTGGCGGTGACCTGGCTGCCGAAACCGCCGGTGGCCATGTTGAGAAATAGTTGGTCGCCCACCCGGCCCAGGTCGATAGCCCTTGGCGGTTGCTCCAGCAGTGCCAAGGCTTCGGCGGGCTCCAACGGTACCCCAGCGGCCTTGGCGAAATCGTTGGCGGTGCCCAGCGGCAGCAGCACCAGGCTGGCCTCGGTGCCAGCGCGGCCCATGGCTTCGGCGACATCGCGCAAGGTGCCGTCGCCACCGCCGGCCACCACATGGGTATAGCCTGCCGCCAGGGCTTCATCGACCAGGCGCTGCGCGTCGCCCGCCTCCCAAGTCAGGCGCACATCAAGCGTCCAGCCGCGCTCGCGCACCTCGCCAACCGCTGCGCGAACTTCATCGTTGGTGGCTTGTTTGCCATGCAGGATCAGCAGTGCCTTGCGTTCAGCCATGATCAATCTCCGTGGGAAAGCCCTACCGCTATCTCGACCACAGGCGACGACCAATTGCTCCCGAGCCAGGAACAAATCTGCTCTCAAGCATAAAACTCCGCATCAACCGCCGCCCCATTCAACCTCAAGCTCGACAGATAATTGGCCCTTAGGAAAAACCTGCGCGCAGAAAGCCATTTTATTGGCTTTACTTAATGACGGTCATCCAACTTGACGCGAGGAAGCGGTGCCATGCGCATACTCTGGACACTGCCTTACCTGCCGTGGCCGACCACCTGCGGCAGCAAGACCCGGCAATATCACCTGCTGCGTGCGCAGGCGCAGCGCGGCCACCGCATCACCTTGCTGGTGCAATCCAAAGTGCCGCTGTCCGACGCCGCACGGGACGCCCTGGAGCCTATGCTCGAACGCCTGATCGTAATCCCGCGCAGGGCCGTGCACAGCCCGCTGAACCTGCTGGCTTCACCGATACTCGATTACCCGATGCGCGCCATCATCAACGGCCTGGCGCCTTGCCTGCGGCACCGCTTCGAACAGTTGCTCGACGAGCCGTGGGATGTAATCCAGATAGAACACAGCTACAGCTTCCAGCCATTCGAACAAGCCCTGCAAACCCGCGGCCTGCCCTACATGCTCACCGAGCACACCCTCGAATCAGTGATGGGCGCCGCCTGCAACGATCGCCTGCCGCTGTGGCTGCGCCCGCTCAACGCCTTCGACCGCTGGCGCTACCGGCGCTGGGAACAGCGCGTGTTGCGCCAGCCCAGCGAACTGGTGGCGGTCAGCGGCCATGACGCGGCGTTGATCGGGCAGATCAGCGGCCGCAAGGTCAACGTGGTGGTCAATGGCGTGGACTGCGCCCATTACCAATGCGTGCAGCCTGCACTGCACAGCCAGCGGCTGCTGTTTGTCGGCAATTTCGAGTACGGCGCCAACCTCGAAGCGCTCGAGTGGGCTCTTGAAGAGATCCTGCCGCAGGTGTGGATGAGCAACCCAGCGGTGCGCCTGGCGATTGCCGGGCATGCGTTGCCGGCCAATTTCAAACTGCACTGGAACGACCCGCGTATCGAATGGGTAGGCTACCGCCCAGACCTGCGTGAGCTGCAGCAGCGCTGCGCGGTGTTTCTGGCGCCTCTACGCTATGCCGGTGGTTCGAAGGTGAAAATCCTCGAAGCCATGGCTGCAGGCATACCCGTGATCACCACCAGCAAAGGGGTTTCCGGCCTTGCCGCCAACCGCGGCGAGCACTACCTGAGTAGTGACGACAGCGGGCAATTGGCGCTGCAGATCACCCAATTGCTCAGCCAGCCTGCGCGCATGGCGCAACTGGGCGAGGCGGGGCGCCAGTTTGCCCGTCAGCACCACGACTGGAGCGTGGCTGCCCAGCAGCTGGAAAGCGTGCATATGCGCCTGGCGCAACTGGCACCTGCCACCGCGCCGGCGCGGGTAGCCCTAGCCAAGTAGCTCGCTGAACGGGATGAACGGCACCAGATCGCCTTCGGCCGGCGTGCTGCCTTCGCGCACTTCGACCACGCCTTCGGCCCAGGCCGCGCTGCGCAGTACCCCGGAACTCTGGTTCTTGTAAATGCGCACGCGGCCCTCTTCGATACGCGCACGCAGGTACTCGCGGCGGTTACCCGCTTTGGGCCAGTCAAAGCCCGCCGGTACATTGAAGCGCAGCGGGGTAACCTCACGCACGCCTTGGCGCCGCAACAGGTAGGGCCTTGCGAGCAGGCCAAAGGTCACCAGCGTCGAGGCCGGGTTACCCGGCAAGCCGATCACCGGGACGCCCTGGTAATGGCCGAAGGTCAGTGGTTTGCCAGGCTTGATGGCCAGCTTCCACAACGCCAGCTCGCCGGCCTCGCGCAGCGCAAGGCCCAGGTAGTCAGCCTCGCCGACCGAAACGCCCCCGGTCGAGAGGATCAGGTCGACATCGCCGAGCCCCGCCAGGCACTGGCGAGTGAGCGCCAGGTCATCGGCCAGAATGCCCGCATCGAGCACTTCGCAGCCCAGGCGCTGCAACCAGCTGACCAACAAGCGACGGTTGCTGTTGTAGATCTGCCCGGGCCCCAACGGCAAGCCGGGCTCGACCAGCTCATCACCGGTAGACAACACTGCAACACGAGGCCGACGGACCACGTCGAGGCTTGCAAAACCAAGGGTTGCAGCCAGGCCCAGTTCAATCGGGCCAAGGCGCGTGCCCGCACTCATCACCGACTCTCCGGCGCGGGTTTCCTGGCCTTTGGGGCGCACGTTGCTGCCGGCCACAAGCGCTTGCACAAAGCGCACGCGGCCATCGTCCAGCACTTCGGCGTTTTCTTGCATCTCGACACAGTCGGCACCTTCAGGCAAAGGGGCGCCGGTGAAGATGCGCGCACAGGTACCGGGCTCAAGCGGTGCGGGTGCATGGCCTGCAAAAATGCGCTGGCTGACCGCCAGCGGCTCGCCCTGCCAGTCGGCCAGACGCAACGCGTAGCCGTCCATGGCGCTGTTCGGCCAAGGCGGCAGATCCAGCCCGGCGACCAGCTCGGCCGCAAGCACTCGGCCCTCGGCGTCGGCCAGCGTAACGGCCTCGGTATCGCGGATGGGCGCGGCCTCAGCCAATGCCAGCAAACGTTCCAGGGCCTCCTCCACCGGCATCAGCGGGCGGCTTTGCGGGGCCTCAGCCACGGCTTTCACAAGCCTCTGCCTGCTTCAGGTGTGGCACGAAATTGCACGGGCGGTGGCGGTTGTCGAGCTGCTCGGCAAGGATGCCATCCCAACCAGTGCGCACTGCATTGGTGGAGCCCGGCAGGCAGCACACCAAGGTGCCGTTGGCCAAGCCCGCCAAGGCGCGTGACTGCACAGTGGAGGTGCCGATATCGGCGACCGAAATGTGGCGGAACAGCTCGCCAAAACCTTCGACCTGTTTGTCGAGCAGGCAGGCAACCGCCTCAGGGGTGCTGTCACGGCCGGTAAAACCCGTGCCGCCGGTGATCAGCACTACCTGTACCTGGTCATCGGCAATCCAGGTCGCCACCTGGGCGCGGATCTTGTAGAGGTCATCCTTGAGCAGCACGCGCGCCGCCAATCGGTGGCCTGCTTCGGTGAGGCGGTCGACGAACACCTGGCCAGAGGTGTCGGTTTCGAACGTGCGGGTGTCACTGACCGTCAGCACGGCGATGTTCAGCGCCACGAAAGGGGTATCTGCCTTGGCTTTCATGAGTTCCGTCACAGGGAAACAATAGGTAGGCTGTTATATCACAGGCCAACCGGGCTGTTGTTGCGGGTCAATGCCGCAGCCCAGCCACTGTGCTGCACTGTGCAAGGAACTTGCGTGGACGCGCCGCGTCTGAATCACATCCGAACCCCCATTGGAGAATCAAGATGATCCCACGGACCTTTTCCGCCTTCCTGCTTGCCCTCGGCCTTGCCACCCTCGCCGGCTGCGCATCGCCTTCTGTCATTACCCTGAACGACGGCCGCGAAATCCAGGCAGTGGACACCCCGTCCTATGACGAGGACTCCGGCTTCTACGAATTCGAGCAGCTCGACGGCAAGCGTACCCGCATCAACAAAGACCAGATTCGCACCGTCAAAGATCTGTAATTCAAGCATTGGTTTTTAGCGCAACTCCTTTTTGCAACAAGGGGTTGCGTTGAAAAAAACCATGCAGTAGCATTTCTGCCATCGGAGTGTAGCGCAGCCAGGTAGCGCGTCTCGTTCGGGACGAGAAGGCCGCAGGTTCGAATCCTGTCTCTCCGACCAATCTGCTGAAAAAGCCCGCTTTGTGCGGGCTTTTTTGTGCCTGCGCCCCGGCCTCAGGCACTGAGCCGCGAGGTCACCTCACCCAACTGCCCCGACAGCCCATGCAGCCGTTGCCCGGCCTGCTCGGTGTGTTGCACGGCCTGCTGGTTGGCGGTGGCAATGCGGGTGATTTCGACCAAGTTGCGCGAAATGTCCTCGGCCACGCTGGTCTGCTCTTCGGCTGCCGTGGCGATCTGCCGGTTCATGTCGCGGATGGCCTCCACCGCCGTGGTGATACGCTGCAGCATCTGCCCGGCCTGCTGCACTTGCTGGGCACCCTCTTCGCTGCGCTGCTGGCCACTTTCGATGGCCTTGACCGCATCCACGGCGCCCGACTGTACCGCGTCGATAATCTGGTTGATCTCGGCAATGGAGGCGGCGGTGCGCTGGGCAAGGCTACGCACCTCATCCGCCACCACGGCAAAGCCACGCCCCGCTTCCCCCGCCCGCGCCGCCTCGATGGCGGCATTGAGCGCCAGCAGGTTGGTCTGCTCGGCAATGCCGCGGATCACTTCAAGCACCTTGCCGATGCGCGTGCTGTCGTTTTCGAGATGGCGGATCACGGCAGCGGTACCGGCGATTTCGCGGTTGACCACGGCGATGATGTCGATGGTCTGCTGCATGACCAACTCGCCGGCCTGGGCGCTGTGATCAGCATCGTCTGCCGCACGCGCAGCCTGCGCGGCATGGCGAGCGACTTCCTGGGCGGTGGCAGACATCTCGTGCATGGCGGTCGCCACCTGGTCGGTGCGCTGGAACTGGTCATGGGTGCCGCTGGCCATGTCACCTGCAATGGTGCGCAGCTGGCCGCTGGCGCTTTCGAGTTCCTCGGCATTGTCCTTCAACCGGCCTACGGTGTCGGCGAGAAAATCGCGCAGGGTGTTGGCAGCACGCGCCAGGCGCCCGAGTTCGTCTTCGCGGCGGCTCTCGACACGGGCGGCAAAGCGGCCCTGGCTAAGCTGCGCCACATAGTCGATCAGCTGGCGGATCGGCTCGATCAGGCTGCGGTTGACCAGCCACAGGCTCAGCAGCGCAACCAGCAACGCAGACCCCAGCATCACCACCACACCCAGCCACACGGTACGCTCGGCGCTTGCATTGATGGCGCCGGCGCGGGCACCCGCGTCGGCGCGCAACTGCTCCACCAGAGCGCTCATCTGCTCGCTGGCGGCCCGATCCACGCCCTTGACCGCCGCATCGCCGGCCACCGGGTCACCGCCTGCGGCGATGAACGCCTGGCGCCCGCGCGCGTAGGCCACGCCCAGCTGGCGGTGGCTGTCCTTTAGCTGCGCAAGCGGGGCCTGCAAGGCCGGGTCGCTGTTGCTGATCAACTGCCCGAGCAACTGCTGCACCTGTTGTTCGCGGGCCTGGAACTGCTGCCAATATTTGTCCAGCTCGGCCGGCTGGCGGCCGCGCAACAGCACGTTCTTCCATTCCTGGACCTGGATCTTGAACTGCAGGTTGGCCTCATCGATCATCTGCGAGGCACGCAGCGGCCCATCCACCAGTTCAGCGTAGCCACGCACACTTGACGTAAGGAACTGGAAACACACCAGGGCAATCAGCAACATGGCCGCCAGGCTGCCGCCGAGCAGGGTGAGAATTTGCACGCGCAGGGATTTACGCAACATCAGACAGGTCTCGGAACAAGGAAATGGAAAGGCGGCACAACGCCGCCTGCAAAGACGTCCTTGTCCTCGTTCGCAGGCAAAAAAAAGCTGCCATCTTGCGATGGCAGCCAGGTCAAGCACACACGCAACAGCTGAGGCAGATACTCTCAGGCAATTGCGACAGAAATGTTACAAAACGGCTACAGCCGGCCTTATTTCAATCGCCATGGCTGTTGAACTGCAACGCGGCCAACCGCGCATACAACGGGCTGCTGTCGATCAGTTCGCGATGGGTTCCCGAGGCCACCAAACGCCCCTGGTCGATGACCGCGATACGGTCGGCGTGCTGTACCGTGGCCAGGCGGTGGGCGATCACCAACGTGGTACGCCCAGCCATCAGTTGCGGCAGTGCCTGCTGAATCAGGTACTCGCTCTGCGCATCGAGGGCGCTAGTGGCCTCGTCCAGCAACAGGATTGGCGCGTCCACAAGCAGTGCCCGGGCAATCGCCAGGCGTTGGCGCTGGCCACCGGACAAGCCGATACCGCCCTCGCCCAACAGCGTCTGGTACCCCTGCGGCAGTTGCTCGATGAACGCGTGGGCATGGGCACTGCGCGCCGCGGCTTCGACCTGCGCGAGGGTCGCATCGGGCCGGCCATAGCGAATGTTGGTCTCAACAGTGCCACGGAACAACGCCGGTTGTTGCGCCACCAGGGCAAACTGCGCACGCAGGGCTGCGGGGGTTATCTCGCTGATGGCCTGGCCATCGAGCAGGATGCTGCCGGCCTGCGGGTCGTAGAAGCGCAGCAGCAGGTCGAACAGGGTCGATTTACCTGCACCGGACGGGCCCACCAGCGCCACGGTCTGCCCAGGCTCCACGCGCAGGCTGAGGCCGTCGATAGCAGCATGCTCGGGGCGCGATGGGTAGGCAAAGCGGACCTCGCGCAGCTCAAGTGCGCCACTGGCACGCGCCATCGGCAACGGCGCGGCCGGCGCAAGGATTGCGCTGCGCGCGGCCAGCAGCTCAGCGATACGCTCGGCAGCGCCGGCAGCCCGTTGCAACTCGCCGATCACCTCGCTCAGCGTGCCAAATGCGCTGCCGACGATCAGGCTGTAGAACACGAACGCTGCCAGCTCACCGCCCGACAAGCGCCCGCCGATCACATCCATGCCGCCGACCCAGAGCATCACCGCCACCGCGCCAAGCACCAGCACAATCACCAGGGTGATCAGCCAGGCGCGCTGGGCAATGCGCTTGCGCGCCACCGCAAAGGCAGCTTCCACGGTGTCGCCAAACAGCATCCGGTCGCGCGCTTGGTGGTTATAGGCCTGTACGGTCTTGATCTGGCCGAGGGTTTCGGCCACATAACTGCCCACGTCGGCGACCCGGTCCTGGCTCTGCCGCGAGAGGCTGCGCACCCGCCTGCCGAAAAGCAGGATCGGCGCCAGTACCAACGGCAGCGCCAGCACCACGATGCTGGTCAGCTTGGGGTTGGTGATGAACAGCACGATCACCCCGCCAACCACCATCAGTGCATTGCGCAGGAACATCGACAGTGACGAGCCGATCACCGACTGCAAAAGCGTGGTATCGGCAGTCAGCCGCGACTGGATCTCGGAGCTGCGGTTGTCCTCGAAAAACCCGGGGTGCAGGCTGAGCAGATGATCGAACACGGCGCGGCGAATGTCGGCCACGCAACGCTCACCGATCCACGACACCAGGTAGAACCGCGCAAAAGTGCCCACGGCAAGCGCCAACACCAGTAGCATGAACAACCCCAACGTCTGGTTGAGCTGGTGCGCAGAGCCGGTCATGAAGCCTTGGTCGACCAACAGGCGGATACCCTGGCCCATGGACAACGTGATCGCCGCAGTGACCACCAGCGCCAGCAAGGCCAACAGGGCCTGGCGCCGATAAGGGCGAATGAACTGCCAGCCCAGGCGCAAGGCCAGGCGCTGACGAGAAGAAACCGGATCGGGCATGGCAACGGGTATCGGCAGGGAAAGAATGCCTAGCCTACCACTCGTCTCGCCTGCGGGAACTCATGGGCAGGCAAAGCCGTCGGACCACTACGCCAGTTGCACTGAAATGCCGGCATCAGCACCTATGACCATTCGTTCTAACTGGCCACTGGAGCTTTGCCGCGGTTTCTGGTGGACTGTAGGTGTCGTGGCACTCCGGCAGCTGTCACAGGCCAGTCACGGCGCGGCGTTATCTTCAAAGCTTGAACCTGATGAGGAGACAGGACATGAGCCTGCAACACAGCAACCAAGACAGCAACAGCACAAAACGCGCACAACCGCCGGTAACCGGCGCGATCATCGATGCCCAGGGTCGTGAAGTGCCCATCACTGAGCAGATGATCCAGGAAGCCTGCAAAGAGCTCGAAGCGAGCCGGGTGAAAAAAGTCCAGAAGGGCTGAAAGTCTGATTTCATTGCAACCCGGCGCATGCGCCGGGTTTTTATTGGGCGCTGGAAACTGCCCGCTGGGACCCGATGCCCGCCACTCAGGCCCGGCACCGCGCTGCATAGGCTTGCTCCGGCCTCATCGCAGGCTGTCGCCAGCTCCCACAGGGATCTGGGTTGCCGCTATATCGATACCGTTTACGCGGCCGTTGTAGGAGCGGCCTTGTGTCGCGAAAGGGCTGCGTAGCGGCCCCAGCGATATCAGGGGGTGTGCAAATCTTGGGAGCGCTTCGCACCCCTTTCGCGACACAAGGCCGCTCCTACACGGGACCGCATCGTTTGTTTATTTTGCTGCGATGGGGCCAGAACAAGCTTGCACAGTGAACGCTACCCCTGCACTGCTCCCAACGCGCTAAGCAGTTGCGCCAACTGCGGCGACTCACCGCGAAGGCGTACCGCCAACCCTTCTATTTCGCGGCGCACCGGGTAGTGCTTGCGCAACTGGTCGAACGCGGCACGCTGCTGTGCAGGGTCGTTGCTCAGGCTGCGACGAAAATCTGCGTCGTCACGGCGCGGGTCGTACACCGCACGGCACAGCGTGGCCAAAGCCCAGGCCGGGTCGGCGTCGGCATGCAGTTCAATCTGCGCCAGGGCCGGCGCCGGCAGCAGGTCGGCCAAGTGCACCCGCTCTGCTTCACCGAGCACGCGGCACAGCGCCTGGTAGATCTGCGCAGTACCGCGCTGGCGGCCATCGAGGCTGTACCCGGCAATATGCGGGGTGGCCAGGGTGCACAGGTCGGCCAGTTGCAGGTCAACCTGCGGCTCGCCCTCCCACACATCGAGCACCGCGTGCACATCATCGCGTTCGAGCAGCAGCGCGCGCAGGGCGGCGTTGTCCACGACCGGGCCACGGCTGGCGTTGATCAGCCAGGCGCCTGGGCGCAGGCGCGCCAGGCGCTGTTCATCGAGCAGGTGCCAGGTGGGATGCTCGCCACCGCGCTGCAGCGGCGTGTGCAGGCTGACCACATCGCTTTGCTCAAGCAGTGTGTCGAGGCTGACGTAGTCACCGCCCTCGCCCGCCGCCCGCAGCGGGTCACACACCAGTACCTTCCAGCCCAGGCCGCGCAACACACGCACCAGGCGCCCGCCCACCTCACCTGCGCCCACTACGCCATATACCCGCTGGTTCAGCGCCACGCCGTCGAGCTCGGCCAGGGTCAGCAGGCTGCCAAGTACATAGTCGACCACGCCGCGGGCGTTGCAGCCCGGGGCACTGCTCCACTGGATACCGGCCTGGTTGAAGTAGTCGAGGTCGAGGTGGTCGGTACCGATGGTGCAGGTGCCCACGAAGCGCACCTGGCTACCCTGCAGCAGTTGCCGGCCGACGCGGGTGACCGAGCGCACCAGCAGCACGTCGGCATCCCTGACGCAGGCGGCGTCGATGGCCCGGCCTGGGTAGCGACGAATTTCGCCGAACCCTGCAAAGAAGGCATCGAGCAGCGGGATGTTTTCGTCGGCAACTATCAGCATGGCGCTCTCCTGTCTGGGGAGCGCAGTGTAGCGCGATGCAGACGGCTCAGTCGGCCTTCTTGCGGATCCAGTACAGGTAGGTGCCGGCCTCTTCCTGCTGGCCCACCAGTTCGTGGCCGAGGAAGTTGCAGAACTTGGGGATGTCGCGGCGTGTCGAGGGGTCGGTGGCAATCACCTTGAGCAGGCCGCCGGCAGCCAGGTCGCGCACGTGTTGATGCAGCATCATCACAGGCTCCGGGCAGTTCAGGCCGGTGGCATCGAGAATGGCATCAGGGGTGAAGTCGGTCATGGCAGGTTCCGGTGTTTTTGGGCATGAACAAATGGCTCAGGCGGCGTTGAAAGCAATTTCAGCGCGGCTTGAGGTCCAGCCTGCGCAGGTGGCAGGTCACTTCTTCGCGGTCGTGGTAGAGCTGTTTGCAGGCAATCGACACCTTGACCTTGCGCGCCTTGAAGCCTTCCTCGATGCGATCGAGCAGCTTGCGCACTTCGGCATAGCGCTGCTTCATAGGCAGTTTGAGGTTGACCACTGCCTCGCGGCACAGGCCCTCGCCCAGCCAGGTTTCGATCAGCGCAGCCGACCGCGCCGGCTTCTCGACGATGTCGCAGACCATCCAGTCCACGGTCTGCCGGGGTTTCCAGGTGAACCCGTCAGCCATCAGGTGTTGCACCAGCCCCGTGTCCATCAGGCTTTCGGCCATCGGGCCGTTGTCGATGGCAGTGACCAGCATGCCGCGCTTGACCAGTTGGTAGGTCCAGCCGCCCGGCGAGGCGCCGAGGTCGACCCCGGTCATGTCGTCATTCAGGCGTTGCTCCCACTGCTCGCGCGGGATGAACTGGTGCCAGGCCTCTTCAAGCTTCAAAGTGGAACGGCTAGGCGCCTCGCGGGGGAACTTCAGGCGCGGGATGCCCATCGGCCACAGCGCCGAATTGTTCGCCTGGGCAAGGCCGAGAAACACCTGCCGGCCACTGATGAAGGTCAGCAGCAGGCGCGGCCGGCTGGCATCGTCGACCAAGCGGCCGGCCTTTTCCAGCGCCTTGCGCAGCGGCACTTCGAACTTGCGGCAGAAGGTCGAAAGCTCCTTGCCGTCGTTGGTATCGAGCACTTCCAGCCACAGGCTGCCAAACACCGGCAGTTCGGCCAAGTGCTCGAGCAACACACTGATACGGTCGGTTTCTGGCAGTTCGACATAACTGCCACGGGCCCACTGGCGCGGGAAGATCAGCTGCGCGAAGCGCCGCTCATGCATCAGGCGCTCGGCGCCACCAGGCGCGGTGCAGACGAATTCGGCGCAGGCGCTCTGCGGCTTGCCCTTGGCATAGCCGGCCACACCCAACAGGGCCGCATGTTCGCTGATTTCGGCGCAGACCTCGCCCTCGAAGCCGGGCCGGCAATGCATGAACAGGGTATTCATTTCTCACTCCACATCACTGACGCAGACGGCGCCAGGGCGGCGAATGATAAAGGAAGTTCGGAACTGCCACACGCCCCCTTGGTCCAGAAAAGAGTCGGGGCCGGCAAACCGGACTAACCTGACCTTTCTGCCAGGCCCGTACCGTGCGGGCCTTTCATAGCGGTGGCGCCGTCTCGCCAAGCACCTGCCGGGCCGCCGGAGCACAAGGAGTTGTACATGCCCTCGCTCGATAGCCTGAATACCCTGAATACCCTGAAGACGCTGAAGGTCGCCGACCGCACCTATCATTACTTCAGCCTGACCGAAGCCGCCCGGCAGTTGGGCGACCTGCAGCGCCTGCCAATGTCGCTGAAAGTGCTGCTGGAAAACCTGCTGCGCTGGGAGGACGGCAAGACCGTCAGCGCCGACGACCTGAAGGCGTTGGCCGGCTGGCTGGGCGAGCGACGCTGCGATCGCGAGATCCAGTACCGCCCGGCACGAGTGCTGATGCAGGACTTTACCGGCGTGCCCGCGGTGGTCGACCTTGCCGCCATGCGCGCCGCCATGCAAAAGGCGGGCGGCGACCCGCAGCGGATCAACCCGATGTCGCCGGTGGACCTTGTGATCGATCACTCGGTAATGGTGGACCGTTACGCCACCCCCGCCGCCTTTGCCGAAAACGTCGACATCGAAATGCAGCGCAACGGCGAGCGCTATGCGTTCCTGCGCTGGGGCCAAAGCGCCTTTGATAATTTCCGCGTGGTGCCGCCGGGCACCGGCATCTGCCACCAGGTCAACCTTGAGTATCTGGGCCGCACGGTCTGGAGCCGCGAAGAAGACGGGCGCACCTATGTATTCCCCGACACCCTGGTCGGCACCGACTCGCACACCACCATGATCAACGGCCTTGGCGTACTCGGCTGGGGCGTCGGCGGCATCGAGGCAGAGGCCGCCATGCTGGGCCAGCCGGTGTCGATGCTGATCCCCGAAGTGGTCGGCTTCAAGCTGACCGGCAAGCTGCGCGAGGGCATCACGGCCACCGACCTGGTGCTGACAGTGACGCAGATGCTGCGCAAGAAAGGCGTGGTGGGCAAGTTCGTCGAGTTCTACGGTGATGGCCTGGCCACGCTGCCACTGGCCGACCGCGCCACGCTGGCCAACATGGCGCCGGAATACGGCGCCACGTGCGGGTTCTTCCCCGTCGATGAGGTCACCCTCGATTACTTGCGCCTGTCCGGGCGCCCCGCCGAGACCGTGCAACTGGTCGAGGCCTACTGCAAGGAACAGGGCCTGTGGCGCCTGCCTGGCCAGGAGCCGCTGTTCAGTGACAGCCTGGCGCTGGACATGGGCGAAGTCGAAGCCAGCCTCGCCGGCCCCAAACGCCCGCAAGACCGCGTAGCACTGGGCAAGGTCAGCCAGGCTTTCGACCAGTTCATCGAACTGCAACCCAAGCCCCTGGCCAAAGAAGTCGGCCGGCTGGAAAGCGAAGGCGGCGGCGGTGTGGCAGTCGGCAACGCGGACCTTGCAGGCGAGGTCGATTATGCCCACCAAGGCGCCCCCCACACTTTGCGCGATGGCGCCGTGGTCATCGCCGCGATTACCTCATGCACCAATACGTCCAACCCAAGCGTGATGATGGCTGCGGGGCTGGTGGCAAAAAAGGCCGTCGAGAAAGGCCTGCAGCGCAAGCCTTGGGTCAAGACGTCACTGGCGCCAGGCTCGAAGGTTGTCACCGAGTACTTCCAGGCTGCCGGGCTGACACCTTATCTGGACCAGCTTGGCTTCGACCTGGTGGGCTATGGTTGCACCACATGTATCGGCAACTCCGGCCCGCTCGATGAAGCCATCGAGACCGCGATCGCCAGCGCAGACCTGACCGTGGCCTCGGTGCTGTCAGGCAATCGCAACTTCGAAGGCCGCGTGCACCCGCTGGTGAAGACCAACTGGCTGGCATCCCCGCCGCTGGTGGTCGCCTATGCCCTGGCCGGCACCGTGCGCGTGGACCTGAGCCAGGATGCCCTTGGCACCGACAAGCACGGCCAACCGGTCTACCTGCGGGACATCTGGCCTAGCCAGCAGGAAATCGCCGACGCCGTGGCGAATGTCGATACCGCCATGTTCCACAAGGAATACGCAGAAGTATTCGAAGGTGATGCGCAGTGGCAGGCCATTGAGGTGCCACAGGCGGCGACCTATGTCTGGCAGGACGATTCCACGTACATCCAGCACCCGCCGTTCTTTGACGACATCGCCAGCCCGCCGCAGGCAATCACCGATATCGAGGGTGCGCGCATTCTTGCCCTGCTCGGCGATTCGGTGACCACCGACCATATTTCACCTGCGGGCAATATCAAGGCCGACAGCCCCGCCGGCCGTTACCTGCGCAGCAAAGGGGTCGAGCCACGCGACTTCAACTCCTATGGCTCGCGGCGCGGCAACCATGAGGTGATGATGCGCGGCACTTTCGCCAACATCCGTATCCGCAACGAAATGCTCGGTGGCGAAGAAGGTGGCAACACCGTGCATGTGCCCAGCGGCGAGACGTTGTCGATCTACGACGCAGCCATGCGCTATCAGCAGGAAGGCACGCCGCTGGTGGTGATCGCGGGGCAGGAGTACGGCACAGGCTCAAGCCGCGACTGGGCGGCAAAAGGTACCAACCTGCTTGGGGTGAAGGCGGTGCTGGCTGAAAGTTTTGAGCGCATCCACCGCTCCAACCTGGTGGGCATGGGTGTACTGCCACTGCAGTTCAAGGCTGGTGATGACCGCAAGCGCCTGGCCTTGACCGGGCGCGAGCGGATCGATGTGCTGGGGCTTTCCGGCAAGCAGATCCGCCCCGGCGCCAGCCTGACGCTGCGCATCACCCGTGAAGACGGCCAGCAACAGAGCATCGAGGTGCTGTGCCGGATCGACACCCTTAACGAAGTGGAATACTTCAAGTCGGGGGGAATCCTGCACTATGTACTGCGCCAACTGATAGCAGCCTAATACGACTCCTTCGGCTCCCCAGCGAGCCGTCCCGGATGCCTTGGGCGATGTCGAGCACATCGCCTGAGGCCCTGCATCCTAGGAGTCGTAATGTCCGTGCCCTACTGGATAGCCTTGTTCTTCCTGAGCCTCGGCTTAGCCTTGGGCCTCAGCTACGGCAGCATCGAGCTAGCAGTACTACCCGCCCTGAGCGGGCTGGTATGCGCGGCTGTGCTGGTGCGCTGCGAAGCGTACTGGCAGCGTACAGTGGGCCATGTGATGTTCTGCGGGCTTGCCATCACGCTGCTAATGGATTTTGCGCCGGGCTTGAACAGCGCCACGGCCATTGCTGATGTCGTGCAGAGCGAGGGCGCATCACCCCTGACCATGCGCATGAGCCTCGACAAGCCGCTACTCGGCCTATGGGTACTGCTGGCCTGCTCGTGGGTAGTAGTACTACGTCGCAAAGGCGTGCTGATGACACTCGCAGTCATCCGCCCACTCACCGCACTGGCCTGCCTGGGCGGCGCCTGGGTGCTGGGGCTGATCGCCTGGGCACCGAACTGGCCGGACCACAACCTATTCTGGCTGCTCATCAAGCTGCCGCTGGTGGTGCTCACCGCAGAATTACTGTTCCGCGCCTATATTCAAGGCGGCCTCGAACGTCTGTTGAAGCACAAGGGCCTGGCGCTGGGCATCTCGGCTTTGCTGTTCGGGCTGTCGAACCTGGGCGCGGGCTGGCAATGGTTCTGCCTATCAACGGCGGAGGGCGTGGGCTACGGCCTTGCCTACCGTTACAGCGGGTTGCTGGTGGCGGTCTGGTGCCATCTATTCGTTCAGGTGATGCACTTTGTCGCGTTCGCCTACCCCATGCTGGCCCCCACCTGAACAATGGGTCATGATCTGGGCAAAGCGTCATTTATCTTCAATGAATCGGTAACACAGGCCGGTCTTGGCCTTGCCCGCGTTTAACCTAAACCCCGTCATACCATTTTGCCCTAGGTCAAAGCCCACCAAATATCCATTCAATAAAACCTGATGCTTGCCGATAGCAATTCAAAGCCTCGCGGATCGAAAAACCAATGCGTAACAACCAGCCGATTACCCAGAGAGAACGGACTTTCCCTGCCCAGCAGCGGTTGATCTCCACCACCAACGCCAAAGGCGTGGTGACCTATTGCAATGACGCGTTCATCGAGATCAGCGGTTTTTCCCGCGAGGAGCTCACCGGCGCGCCGCACAATCTTGTGCGCCACCCAGATGTGCCGCCTGCCGTGTTCGCCCATATGTGGCAAACCCTCAAGCAAGGTTTGCCATGGATGGGTATCGTCAAGAACCGCTGCAAGTCAGGCGACCATTACTGGGTCAACGCCTACGTCACCCCGATTTTCGACAATAACCAGGTGGTGGGCTACGAGTCGGTGCGGGTCAAACCCACCGCCGAGCAGATTCGCCGTGCTGAAGCGCTGTACCAGCGCATCAACCAGGGCAAGTCGGCCATCCCGCGCCGTGACAAATGGCTGCCGGTGCTGCAGGACTGGCTGCCGTTCATTCTGGTCAGCCAAATCGGCTTCCTGATCGGCAACTGGCTCGGCCACTCCTGGGGCTTCGCCCTGGCTGCCGGCCTGTCGGTACCCTTGGGCCTGCTGGGCCTTGGCTGGCAGCAACGCGGCCTCAAGCGCCTGCTGCGCCTGGCCGAGCAGACCACCTCCGACCCGCTGATCGCACAGATGTACACCGACAGCCGTGGGGTGCAGGCTCGCCTGGAAATGGCCATGCTCAGCCAGGACGCTCGCATGAAGACCTGCCTGACCCGCCTGCAGGACAGCGCCGAACACCTGAGCGATCAGGCTCGCCAGTCCGACACCCTCGCCCACCAGAGTTCCTCGGGCCTGGAGCGTCAGCGAGTGGAGACCGAGCAGGTCGCAGCCGCCGTCAACCAGATGGCCGCCACCACGCAGGAAGTGGCCAACCACGTGCAGCGCACTGCCGACGCTACCCAAGAAGCCAATCGCCTGACCAGCCAGGGCCGCAACATTGCCGGCGAAACCCGCGACGCCATCGAGCGGCTGTCTGCGGCTGTGGGCGAGACCGGCCTGACCGTGACGCAGCTGGCCAAGGACAGCGACGAGATCGGCGGCGTGGTCGATGTGATCAAAGGCATCGCCGACCAGACCAACCTGCTGGCGCTCAACGCTGCCATCGAAGCCGCGCGTGCGGGTGAGATGGGCCGTGGTTTTGCCGTGGTGGCCGATGAAGTGCGCCAACTGGCGCAGCGCACCGCAGAATCCACCGGGCAGATCCACACCTTGATCGCCAAGCTGCAACAGACCGCCAACAACGCGGTACAAACCATGCAGACTGGCCACCGCCAGGCTCAGGAAGGCGTTGAACGGGTCATGGAAGCCGACCAGGCGTTGGTGGGCATCAGTGAAGCGGTCGCCAACATTACCGACATGGCGACGCAGATTGCTGCCGCCACCGAGGAGCAGACTGCGGTAGCGGATGAAATCAGCCGCAACATTGCCACCATTGCTGATCTGGCAGACGAAACCGCAGGCCAGGCGCAGCGTTCGGCACTGCTTAGCGAAGAACTGACCAGCACCGCCGGCACTCAGTATTCGTTAGTGGAACGCTTCAACCGCTAATCTGCGCTTGAGTTGAGTTGGCGCCGGCTGCGCCCGGTGTTCGCGGCGCAAGGCCGCCCCTTCAGGAGATCATTGCCTGTAGAGGCGGCCCGGTTCACCACTGCAGGGTCAGCCTGCTTTCGAAATAACGCTCCTCACCACTTAGCGGGTCGGTAAAGCGCAAGCTCTGCGCCAGCAGCTTGAGTGGCCGGGCGTAATCATCTTGCTCATCCAATAGATGCGGGTAGAACGGGTCGTTGCAGATGCCGGCACCCAGCGCCGCCATGTGCACGCGCAACTGGTGGGTCTTGCCGGTTACCGGCGACAGGCCATAGCGCCACAGGTCGCCGTTTTTTTCCAGCACGCAGGCATGGGTTTCGCTGTTCTCGCTGCCCGGCACCTCGTGCATGCGGAAAAACGGCTCGCCGTGCACCAACCGGCTGCGGTGCACCAGCGGGAACTCGTGCTGCGCCATGGCAGCGGCAATGGCTTGGTAGCGCTTGTCGATGCGCCGCTCCGGGAACAAACGCTGGTACGCCCCCCGGGTTTCGGGATTGGCGGAGAACAGCACCAGCCCTGCGGTATGCCGGTCTATGCGGTGCAACGGCACCAAGTGCGGGTTATCCAGGCGGCGGATCAGGCGGCGCAGCAAGGTCTGCTCGACGTACTCGCCGGTTGGCGTCACCGGCAGAAAATGCGGCTTGTCAGCGACTACCAGATGCTCGTCGGCATGCAGGATGGTTTCCTGCACCGGAATAGGCTTCTCGTTAGCAACCTCACGGAAGTAGTGCAGCCGCATACCCGGCCGATAGGCAAGGGTTGCGGCAACAGCCTGGCCTTGAGCGTCCAGCACCCGTCCACGGGCAAAACGGTCGAGCCATTGCTCGCGGCCGATGGCCTTGAAGTGATCGCACAGGCAATCGAGCACCGTCGCCCAGTTGCCAGGCGGCAGGCATACAGTGCTGGCTTGCTGGCGGGCAGGGTCAAAAGGCGTGGTCATCAGTGCGCTCGGCTGGTCGATAGGCCGCGCATTATCCCCTACCCCGGGCCCCTCAACCAGCCTCGCAGGCCGGTTCGCAACGCGCCTTGAGCCAACGCAGCACCTGCACCGCCTCCCAGCGGCCGGGGTCGTACAGGGCGTAGCTAAGCCCTTGGTAACCCACCACGTCGAGCGGGCGATGGAAACCGGCGCGCTGGAACAGCGCCTCGATTTCAGCGAAGCAGGTATTGAAGTGCACCTTGCCGAACGGGGTTTGGTCATCGGTGACGATGCCGTCGAGGCGTAGTTCCAGCACGGCCTCGCACACACGCTCCGGGGCCATGTGGTTGATGCTGTACTTGAGTTGCTCGACATTGAGCATGGCTTCACCTCGATACTGTATTTATATACAGCATACGGAGCGAGCCACACCTGCGTCAATGCACAAGGTCAGCCCAGAAAAGCCACCACCTGCTCGGCGTCGAACGGCCAGTAAAGCTCAGCGCCACTGTCGCAGCGGCGCAGCACGGGAATCTGCAGGCCGTAGCGCTCGAACAAGCGTTCGTCTTCGGCGATGTCCACCAGTTCGACCAGCAGGCCGTGGTCGACGAACGGCATCAGCACAGCTTCGGCCACTTCGCACAAATGGCACCCGAGGGTGCCGAACAGCTGGCATTCAGGGAGCATGGCAAAACCCGATAATCGCAGGAACGGATGCTTATTCTAGGTCTGCACACGCCATCGTGCACCTGCGCTGGATCAATCCTGGCTGGTAGCGCCAATGCGGTGCAGCGACAGGTCCGCACCCTGGAATTCCTGCTCATGGCTCAGGCGCAGGCCAAGCACCGCCCTGATCACGCCGTACACCATGAAACCACCCAACAGCGCTACCAGCACGCCGGCCAGGCTGCCCAGCAACTGGCTGACCATGCTGACGCCGCCCATGCCGCCCAGCCCCACCTTGCCAAAAATGCCACAGGCGATACCGCCCCAAACCCCGCAGAGCCCGTGCAGGGGCCACACACCTAGCACGTCGTCGATTTTCCAGCGGTTCTGCGCAGCCGTGAAGCACCAGACAAACAACCCGCCCGCCACCAAGCCGGTGAACAGAGCGCCAACCGGGTGCATCACGTCGGAGCCGGCGCAGATCGCCACCAGCCCCGCCAGCGGGCCGTTGTGCAAGAAGCCTGGGTCATTGCGCCCGGCCAGCAGCGCCGAAAGCGTGCCACCGACCATGGCCAGCAACGAGTTGATGGCCACCAAGCCACTGACCCCCTGCAGGGTTTGCGCGCTCATCACGTTGAAGCCGAACCAGCCAATGATCAGGATCCACGACCCCAGGGCCAGGAACGGAATGCTCGACGGCGCAAAGGCGACCAGCCGCCCATCACGATAGCGCCCGCGCCGCGCGCCCAGCAGCAACACTGCTGCCAGCGCCAGCCAGCCGCCCATGGCGTGCACTACCACGGAGCCTGCAAAGTCATGGAATGGCGCGCCGAAACGCGCTTGCAACCACGCCTGCAGGCCGAAATTGCCGTTCCACACAACCCCTTCGAAGAATGGGTAGATGAAAGCCACTATCAAGGCCGTGGCGCACAACTGCGGGACAAAGCGGGCACGCTCGGCAATCCCCCCGGAAATGATCGCCGGGATGGCCGCCGCGAAGGTCAGCAAAAAGAAGCATTTGACCAGCGCATAGCCGTGATCGCTGGCGAGGGTTGCGGCAGGGGCGAAAAAATTCACGCCGTAGGCGATCCAGTAACCGATGAAGAAGTACACCAACGCCGAGATGGCAAAATCGCTGAGGATCTTCGACAGCGCATTGACCTGGTTCTTGTGCCGTACGGTGCCGACTTCCAGAAAGGCGAAGCCTGCATGCATCGCCAGCACCAGAATGGCGCCCATGAGGATGAACAGGGTGTTTGAGCCGTGGACCAACGAGTCCATCGCGCTATGCATGTTTTCCATGTAGAGGCAGACCTGCAAAAAGGCACCATGACAGTTCAAGTACCCGCATCCATGCACCGAATCAGTGCCAGGCCCCTAGCCCTTCTCAGTGAGGGTGGCGGCGCCTGCGTGGTTTTTTCTTGGGTTTGTCGTGGATTGGGTTAAGGTTTGACGGTGTTTGCGCAAGGCGTGCACGTTTTCGGCGCAGCTTCTGCCAACACGCCTCAACAGTTAGCAAACGCTGTACCAGTACATCTCGCTGAACCTTCGGCGACCCCGATCACTCGAAATAGCCACATACATCCACAGGGAGAGGCCCCATGGCCAGTAAATCGGCAAAGACTGCACAAGACATTTTGATGGCTGACTTCCAGGCGTTGGTCCGCGATACCGAGCAACTGCTCGCCGATACCGCGAACCTGGCCGGTGATCAGGCCGACGAGGTACGTGCACAAATCCACGAACGCCTCAACCAGGCCCGCGAAAGCCTGCAACTGACCCAGGATTCGGTCCGCCAGCGCGGCCAGGCTGCGCTGGGCCAAGCCGAGCAATACGTCCAGGAAAACCCGTGGCAAGCCATCGGCATCGCTGCCGGCGTTGGCCTGCTGATCGGTCTTCTGGCCAAACGCTGAAGGAGCACCCATGGACAACGACGCCATCGGCACCAGCGCCTCCGGAAGGCGTCTGGGCGCAGCCGCACTCGGGCTGCTGCACAGCCACATCGAGCTGTTCGGCATCGAATTGCAGGAGCAAAAAGGCCGCACCCTGCGTTTGTTGCTGTTCGCAGGCCTGGCGCTGGTATTTGCCCTGCTGCTGCTGAGCGCGCTGTCGGGGCTGGTGCTGGTGCTGTTGTGGGACAGCTATCGCCTGGCCGGTATTGTCGGCCTGTGTGTGTTCTACAGCCTGGCTGCGGTGTTCTGCGCCTTGCGCCTGAAAGCCGCAGTGTTCGATGAATCCTCGCCATTTTCGGCCACGCTCGAAGAGCTGGCCAAGGACCGGGAGCGTCTGCTGCCATGAGCCTGCCTGAACTACCCAACACGCGAAACCCGCGCGAACTGCGCAAGGCCTTGCTGCGCCTGCGCATGGAAATGCACCGCCAGGAGATCCGCCTGGAGTCTGGCCAGATGCTTGCACCGATCCACCGCCTGCGCAGCATGGGCAGCACGTTCGGTGAGGGCATGGGGGTCAAGCATGGGTCGCTATGGGGCCTGGGCGCCATCGTGGCCATGGGGTTTCTGACCGGCAAGGGTGTACGCACCGGTAACCTGCTCAGGCTGTTGCGCCTGGGCACCACCGTGGCACCGCTGATCCGCCAGTTCATGGGCAGCGGCCGCCGCCCGTGAGTGGTACGGCGCGCCCTTGCCAGGGCGCGCCACACGGGGGAAGCTACGCCGACTCAAACACGGAGACCGCGCCTTGGACTGGCAAACCCTGCTGAACCGCGAACGTCTGGGCAAGGCCCTGTACAGCCCTGAGGAACTGGGCCGCAGCCCCTTCCACAAAGACCACGACCGCATCATATTTTCCGGGGCATTCCGCCGCTTGGGGCGCAAGACCCAGGTGCACCCGGTTACCAGCAACGATCATATCCACACCCGTCTTACCCACTCGCTCGAAGTCAGTTGCGTCGGCCGCTCACTGGGCATGCGCGTGGGCGAAACCTTGCGCCACGACCTGCCTGACTGGTGCGAACCCAGCGACCTTGGGATGATCGTGCAGTCGGCGTGCCTGGCCCACGACATCGGCAACCCGCCATTCGGACACTCCGGCGAAGATGCCATCCGCCACTGGTTCCAACAGGCGGCCGGGCGCGGTTGGCTGGACGACATGAGCGACGACCAGCGCGCCGATTTTCTCAATTTCGAAGGCAACGCCCAAGGTTTCCGGGTGCTGACGCAACTGGAATACCACCAGTTCGACGGTGGCACCCGTCTGACCTATGCCACCCTGGGTACCTACCTTAAATACCCATGGACGGCGCGGCACGCCGATGCGCTTGGCTACAAGAAGCACAAGTTCGGCTGCTACCAGAGCGAGCTGCCGCTGCTCGAACAGATTGCCGGCAAGCTGGGCCTGCCACTGCTTGAACCGCAGCGGTGGGCGCGTCACCCGCTGGTGTACCTCATGGAGGCGGCAGACGACATCTGCTACGCGCTGATCGACCTTGAGGACGGCCTGGAGATGGACCTGCTGCAATACGCCGAGGTCGAGGCGTTGCTGCTCGACCTGGTGGGCGACGACCTTCCAGAGACCTACCGCCAGCTCGGGCCGCGAGAATCGCGTCGGCGCAAACTGGCAATATTGCGTGGCAAGGCCATCGAGCATCTGACCAACGCCGCCGCCCAAGCGTTTGTCGAGCAACAGCCGGCGCTGCTCGCGGGCACGCTGACAGGCGACCTGGTCGAGCACATGCACGGCCCGGCGCAACGCTGCGTGCTGCAGGCCAAGGACATGGCGCGCAAGAAAATCTTCCAGGACAAGCGCAAGACCCTGCACGAAATCGGCGCCTATACCACCCTGGAAATCCTGCTGAACACGTTCTGCGGTGCCGCACTCGAGCAGCACGGCGGCCGCACGCCTTCGTTCAAGAGCCGGCGAGTACTGGACCTGATCGGCAACAACGCACCAGACCCGAAAGGGTCGCTGCATGCAGCGTTTCTGCGCATGATCGATTTTATTGCCGGGATGACCGACAGCTACGCCAGCGAGATGGCCTGTGAAATGACCGGGCGTTCCAGCCCTGTGTAACAGCCATGGAGACGGCGATCTCGATCGCCGTCTCCAGCCGCTAATGTAAGAAACTTCCTACTTATTTGCTGAACAGTAAACATGCTCGATAAAACGTCATAAAACTGTGCACAAAACTCCAAATATCTTTTAATAATTCGCCATTCCTGTAGCACGTTTACACACTCGCTGTAAGCCATTTCCTATATGCAACACAGACATTAACCTTCTTCCCCAACTCACATTCAACTGAGCTAATGTGCCAACTGCTTTTCGTGCTTTTCGCACGCCGAATGGAAGTTGAACATGCAGTCAATATTTATCGTCGACGATCATCCCGTTATCCGCCTGGCCATCCGGATGCTGCTGGAAAACGAGCATTACCAGGTCCTGGGAGAATCGGACAATGGCGTAGATGCCATGCAAATGATCCGTGAGCTCAAACCAGATCTGGTCATCCTCGACATCAGCCTGCCCAAGCTGGACGGCCTGGAAATGCTCTCACGCTTCCAGGCCATGGCAGCCCCACTGAAGGTGCTGGTCCTGACCGCGCAATCCCCCGCCCTGTTCGCCATTCGCTGCATGCACTCTGGCGCTGCGGGGTATGTGTGCAAGCAGGAAGACCTCAGCGAACTGCTCAGCGCTATCAAAGCTGTACTTTCCGGTTACAACTATTTCCCAAGCCAGGCGCTGAAGCCGCAGCCCCACAAACACACTGACGAATTCGAATTGTTTCGTCAGGTCAATGACCGCGAACTGATGGTTTTGCAACTGTTTGCCCAGGGCCGCAGCAACAAGGAAATCGCCAAAGGCATGTTCCTCAGCAACAAGACTGTCAGCACCTACAAAAAGCGCTTGATGCACAAGTTGCACGCCAACACCCTGGTGGATCTGATCGAAGTTGCCAAACGCAACGCCCTGGTATGACGGCATGATTGGCAGGTACATCGCTGCATTGATCCTATGGCTTGGCATGGCCCAGGGCGCGCACGCCAACGACGATAGCAGGGCCTACACCCTGCTCAGCCGTTCCCAGCCGACCACGGTACATCTACAGTTCAGCCCCGAGCAGCAAAGCTGGCTGCAGGCTCGCCGACGCTTGGTACTGGGCACCTCGGCGCCCGACTACCCCCCCTTCGATACCACCACGAGCGGTAGTGAATACCAAGGGCTGACGGCGGACTATGCCGGGCTGATCGGCAACACGCTGGGCCTGCAGGTGCAGGTAAGGCGCTTTCCAAGCCGGCCGGCGGCAGTCGCTGCACTGAAAAACGGCGAGATCGACCTGCTCGGCAGCGCCAACGGCTATGAGGCCAACAGCGCAGGGCTGATCCTGTCGCGCCCCTATGCCATCGATCAGCCCGTGCTGGTCACCCGCGAGGACGAAACCCAGGCATTGAATACCGGGCTGGGCGGCATGCGCCTGAGCATGCTCTACCACTACCTGCCTCACGAGGAAATCCACGCAACCTACCCTGGGGCAGAACTCCTCACATTCGAGTCCTCCACCCAGGCCTTGAACGCGGTAGCCTTCGAGCAGGCAGATGTGTTCATCGGCGACACCATCTCCACCCATTACCTGATCAGCCAGGGCCACTTGCCCAGGCTACGCATGGCCAGTTTCGGCAAGCACGAAATGGTCGGGTTCAGCTTCGCCATGCGCAAAGAGGACACGACGCTCCTGTCACTGATCAACAGCGCGCTCGATGCCCAGTCCGCAGCCACCCGCAGTGATATCTTCAAACGCTGGAGCGCCAGCAGCGGCAGCCTGTTGACCGACCGCAAGCTGCAGCTGTCCGAGCGCGAGGATAACTGGCTGCATCAACACCCGAGAATGCTCGTGGTGGTCAACGATACCGCAGCACCGCTGACGTTCTTCGACAGCAACGGGCGGCTACGCGGTATCGTCGCCGACCTGCTGGAAGTGATCCGGCTGCGTACCGGTATACGCTTCGATATCCGCCGCGCAAGCGGCGAAGGCGACATGATCCAGCAGCTCACCACAGGGCGTGCCGACATCATCGCCACGCTGTCCACCGACACTCGGCACAGCAGCGCCTTGCTGGTCACCCGCCCCTACCTGGAAAGCGCCTACGTGCTGGTCAGCCGCGCCGGCGATGACCAGCCGGGCAGCTTGGCTGAACTCGCCGGCAAACGGGTTGCGGTACCCCGTGACAGTAGCGTGGCGGCACTACTCGCCAGTCAGCATCCGCATATCCATCAGGTGGCAACCGAAAGCACCTACTATTCGATGGCGTTGCTGGGCAGCAGCGCGGTGGACGCCGCAGTCGCCACGCTGATCGATGCCAACCACATGCTCGCCAGCGACGAGCAACTGGTCATCCGCACCACGGTGGGTACAGAACCGGCAACGTTCTCCATGGCTACTCGCGCCCAGGACAGCGAGCTGGCCTCGATTCTCGACAAGGCGCTGCTTAGCGTCTCGCCCGAAGAGCTGGGGGTGATCAACAGCCGCTGGCGTGACCACGACGTGCACGATGACGCCTACTGGCGTAATTCGCGGCGCAGCATCCTGCAGGTCGCAGCGATCATCGGCGCTTTGCTGGTGCTCGCATTGGCCTGGAACGCCCATCTGCGTCGCCAGATCAAGCAACGCAGGCGCGCGGAGCGGGCGCTGAACGACCAACTGGAATTCATGGGGGCGCTGCTCAACGGCACCCCACACCCGATGTACGTGCGTGATCGCCAAGGCCATCTGAAAAGTTGTAACGACAGTTACCTGGAGGCGGTTGCCGCAACCCGCGAGCAGGTCATCGGCAAACGCCTGCAGGACACCCGTTTCAGCACCTGCAAATACGTCCTGCAGATCCAGGACGATTACCGCCGGGTCATGGAGGAAGGCCAGCCGATGATTCTCGACCGTCCGCTGCGGGTGGCTGGTAAAGAGCTGACCATCTACCACTGGATCCTCCCCTACCGCGACTCGCTAGGTGTGATGCAGGGCATCATTGGCGGCTGGATCGACATCAGCGAGCGCCGCGCACTGGTCCAGGACCTGCGCACGGCCAAGCAGCAGGCCGATAACGCCAACCGCGCGAAAAGCACCTTCCTGGCCACCATCAGCCACGAAATCCGCACGCCCATGAACGCCTTGATCGGCATGCTGGAGCTGGCGCTACGGCGTGCCGATCAGGGCAAGCTGGACCGCCCGGCCCTGGAAGTCGCGCACCATTCGGCAAAAGACCTGCTTGCGTTGATCGGCGACATTCTCGACATCGTCCGCATCGAGTCTGGGCATTTGTCGCTGGCGCCCGAGCCTGTCGACCTGGCCAGGCTGGTGGAGTCGGTGGGCCGTGTGTTCGATGGCCTTGCGCGGCATAAAGGCGTGGCGCTGCAGGTGGTCATTGCCGAGCAGGCGCGCTGCCATGCGATGCTCGACCCTCTGCGCTTCAAACAGGTGCTGTCCAACCTGGTCAGCAATGCGATCAAGTTCACCGACCAGGGTCAGGTGAGCATCGAGGTCACGCTGGGCTCGAATGCATCGTCCCCCTCTCCTACCCTGGAGCTCCAAGTGCGCGACACGGGTATCGGCATCGACGAGCACGATCTGCAGCGGCTGTTCAGCCCATTCGTGCAAGCCAACCCGACCAGCGACGGTGCCCGTGCCGGCAGTGGCCTGGGGCTGGTGATCTGTCGCAATCTGTGCGCCATGATGGGCGGCAAGATGACCCTGCAAAGCGTGCTGGGGGTGGGTACCCGAGTCAGCCTGGTGATGCCCCTGCAATGCGTCGAAGCCCCCACCACCCCCGCGCCCAGCGCCTGCCACATCGACCGCCCGCAAAGCTGCCTGAATGTGCTGGTGATCGATGACCACCCCGCCAATCTGCAACTGATGGCCCGCCAGTTGAGCTACCTGGGGCTGTGTCATGAAAGCGCCCGTGATGGCCAGGAAGGCCTGAACAAATGGCGCACGGGCAACTTCGATGTATTGATCGTCGATTGCAACATGCCGTTGCTCAACGGCTATCAACTGGCAACAAAGGTGCGCGAAGAAGAGCGCATCAGCGACAAGCCGCCCTGCGTGATACTTGGCTACACCGCCAACGCACAACCTGAAGTCCGTCAGAAATGCCTGGATGCCGGCATGGATGACTGCCTTCTCAAACCTATCGGCCTGCAGTTGCTCGGCCAACGTCTGGCGAGCCTTACCGCCGGAGTGCAAGGCAATTGCTGCGAGCAGCAGGCACCGCACTACGACCTTGAAGGGTTGAGCGCCATCGTCGGGGACAGCATCAGCGACCGTGATCGGCTGGTCGTCACCCTGCACCAGAGCCTGATCGAGGATTTCGCAACGCTTATGGCTATCGACCCGCAGCAAGCACCCGACGCGCTGGCCACGCAGGCACACAAGATTCTCAGCGCGGCACGCATGCTCGAGGCCAAGGCTTTGATCAGGGCATGCGAAGCGCTTGAACAGCCTAGTTTGCACCTTGATGAGCTGAAGCTGGGGAGGCAGGTGTTGGCGCGGCAGATGCGCCGCGTGGAAAAGGCGCTGGCCCGGCTGTTGGAAAGCCCGCAGCGGAGGCTGGACCCGGTCTCGCCGAATGCGGTTATACCGTGCAGAAACAAGCTTATTCCATAAAGAAAGTACAAGGCAGTTTGTTATTGCTATTTAATATTAAAAGCTGAGTTCTTAATTAAATAGCCGCCGCTGCCTTAGTTTGGGGTCGTACCTGGAGCTATCAGCAATGTGCCGGTTTCAGGCCACACGAATACAGGAATAACGATGTCCGACCCCAAACCCCTCTTGTTCGCCTTGTATGAGCAGGCCAGTGTTGGCTGCGGTGGAGCGCCAAGCCTGTGGACTCATCCGGCGGATGAGCGACTGGCCGCCAACACCTTCGATTTCTGGTCCAACCAGGCCCGTATCGCAGATCAGGCCAACCTCGACATGTTCTTCTTCGCTGACGTGCTTGGCTTCTACGACGTGTACGGTGGCAATGTCGAAGCCGCAGTGAAATGGGCAGTAGAGGCCCCGGCGAACGACCCGCTGATGATTATCCCAGGCCTTGCAGCTGTCACAAAAAACCTGGCATTTGGTGCGACGATCACCACCAGCTACGAGCATCCGTTCACCCACGCCAGGCGGCTCAGCACACTCGATCACATGACCAACGGCAGGATCGGCTGGAACATCGTCACCTCCTATCTTTCCAGTGCGGCACGCAATTTCGGCCTGGAAGAAATGCTCAAACATGGCGACCGGTACGAGCGGGCCGAGGAATTCATGGATGTCGTTTACAAGCTCTGGGAAGGAAGCTGGGCTGATGATGCGGTCGTCGCCGACAAACAAGGCCGGGCATATGCCCGTGGCGATCGGGTGAAGCCCATCAATCACGTCGGCGAGCACTATCGTGTGGCGGGGCCGCATCTGGCCGCCCCCTCGGCGCAAAGGACGCCTGTGCTGATCCAGGCAGGCTGGTCGGGCCGAGGGCGCGAATTCGCGGCCAAACATGCCGAGCTTGTTTTCATCGCCAAGTCCAATCCACAGGAAATCCGCCAGGGCCTGGAAGAGATCTGGAGCATGGCCCAAGCCCGTGGCCGGGCTCGGGATGACGTGAAGTCTCTGACAGTGCTGCGAATTGTCACCGCGAAAACCGAGATCGAGGCTCAGCGCAAGTACGATGTGCTGCAGAGCAATTACCACCTTGAGGCGCAACTGGTCAGCTATGCCGGTGACACAGGCATCGATCTGAGCCGCTATTCAGACAACGAAGCGTTGACCAACCATACCGAAGGCCTGACCTCCTACATGATGCGCCCGGATGGCAGTGGCAAGCCGCTGACTGCGGGTGATGTCAGGCAGCGATTTGCCAACGTCACTCGGGGTACAGACCTCATTCTGGTGGGCACACCCCAGCAGGTCGCTGACCGTATCGAAGAGCACGCTCGTGTTTCAGGCACCAGTGGCTACATGCTCAACCCGCTCACCAGCCCAGGCACGCTTGAGGACTTCGTTGAGCTGGTTGTACCTGAGCTGCAAAAGCGCGGCCTGTATCGAACCACGCCACCACAAGGCACTTTCCGCTCTCGGCTCAGGAGTGATGGAGCCAGCCGGCTACCTGACTGTGCCTACGGGGCTTCATTCCGCCAGCATCTTCAGCAGTGAGGGGCAGGATGGGGCCACCCGCGGCATGCCGTCAAAGCCTCACAAGGCACGACTATCGAGCAGACGGGCACGCAATCGAGCGTGTTAGCTGATAGACTGCGCGCCGTAATTACTTAGAGGATTTTTTGATGGCCACTAACCGCTCCCGTCGTCTGCGCAAAAAGCTTTGTGTGGATGAGTTTCAGGAATTGGGCTTTGAGCTGAACCTGGAGTTCAAGGAAGACCTGGATGACGAGGCTGTTGATGCATTCCTCGATGCATTCCTGACCGAAGCCATGGACGCCAATGGCCTGGACTACGTCGGCGGCGACGACTTCGGTCTGGTTTGCAAGGCCGAGCGTGGTTCGGTTACCGAAGAGCAACGCGCTGCCGTAGAAGCGTGGCTCAAAGGCCGTAGCGAAGTGACTCAGGTTACCGTCAGCCCTCTGCTCGACGCTTGGTACCCAGAAAAGCCGGTTAACGCCGCCAAGTAATCGCACCGAGCCACAACGGCTAACTGCGAGCTTGTAAAAAACCACCTTTCGAGGTGGTTTTTTTTCGCCAGTCATAAAGTGCATTTCTATCGAACAGGCCCATGCGCAGTGCGCTTGGGGCATAATGCGCACTATATTTCGTTTTGGGGCCACCATCCTTTACAGCCCCATTGTCTTCCCCCTCGCCTGCAGGGTATGCATATCCATGATCAAGACGCTCCGCCCACTGCTGCTCGCCAGCCTGTTCCTGCCCTTCTCGCTCACCAGCCAAGCCGCAGCGGTCAATACCAGCCTGCCGCCCAAGGTGCAGCAGGCCCTCAAGACCAACAAACTGCAGGATTCCGCGCTGTCGCTGGTGATGCTGCCGCTTGATGGCCCAGGCACCGCCACGGTGTTCAATGCCGATGTGTCGGTGAACCCGGCCTCGACCATGAAGCTCATCACTACCTATGCAGCGCTTGAGCTTTTAGGCCCGACGTTTCAGTGGAAGACCGAGTTCTACACCGACGGTACCCTGAACAACGGCGTGCTCAACGGCAACCTGTACCTCAAGGGCGGCGGCGACCCCAAGCTGAACATGGAAAAGCTCTGGTTGCTGATGCGTGACCTGCGCGCCAACGGCGTGCGCACGATCACTGGCGACCTGGTGCTCGACCGCAGTCACTTTGTGCAGCCCAACCTGCCGCAGTTCAACGATGACGGCGGCGATGAGAACAAGCCGTTCCTGGTCAAGCCCGACTCACTGCTGGTCAACCTCAAGGCGCTGCGCTTCGTGGCCCGCAACGACGGTGGCAAGGTGATGGTGTCGGTGGAACCACCGATTGCCAGCATTCGTATCGACAACCAGGTCAAGGCTGTGGCTGGCAAGCAGTGCAGCGGCGATGTGCGTTACAACCCGGTACAGCAGGCCGACGGTGTCAGCGTGACGGTCAGCGGCCAACTCGCCGACGGCTGCAACTCGCAGACCTACCTGTCGCTGCTGGATCACTCGACCTACGCCGCAGGTGCGGTACGTGCCATCTGGAGCGAGCTCGGTGGCAGCATCCAGGGCCGCGACCGCATCGAAGATGTGCCCAAGTCGGCGCGCCTGCTGGCCCGTGCATTCTCCCCTGATTTGGTGGAAGTGATCCGCGACATCAACAAATACAGCAACAACACCATGGCTCAGCAGCTGTTCCTGAGCATCGGTGCGCAGTTCCGTACCGACGCCGACGGCGACGATGCCCGCGCCGCGCAACGTGTAGTCCGCCAGTGGATGGCCAAGAAAGGCATCACTGCCCCGCACCTGGTCATGGAAAACGGCTCGGGGCTGTCGCGTGCAGAGCGGGTCAGTACGCGGGAGATGGCGACGCTGCTGCAGGCAGCGTGGAAGAGCCCGTATGCAGCCGAGTTCATCAGCTCGATGCCGCTGGTTGGCATGGACGGCACCATGCGCAAGCGACTGAAACGTACCGCCATGACTGGCGAGGGCCATATCAAGACCGGCACGCTGAATACGGTGCGGGCGATTGCCGGCTTCAGCCGCGACAGCAACGGGCATACCTGGGCGGTTTCGGCGATTCTCAACGACCCGAAACCGTGGGGAGCCTCGCAGGTGCTGGATCAGGTGCTGCTTGAGCTGTATCGCCAGCCGAAGCTGGTCAACGGGACCGCAGGTGTTGCCCCCTGAACAGCCGGGTTTTAGTAGCAGCCGGTTGCCACTTCCCACAAAAACATAAGCAACGCGGTCGTTGGTAGGAGCGGCCTTGTGTCGCGAAAGGGCCGCATCGCGGCCCCATTATC
>NZ_JABWRG010000050.1:0-33730 GCF_014268825.1 Pseudomonas sp. SWRI51
GGTTTACGCGGGAAGACTGGTTTTTGTGGTGAGCGGGCTTGCCCCGCGTTGGGCTGCGGAGCAGCCCTGAGGGTAATGTCAGCCGTTTAGGGGACAGCTCTGCAGCCCATCGCAGTGGTGCGACACTCGAAGCAAGCCCACGTTATAGGCTCACTGCTGTACCTCAGTGATCGTCGCCGTCATCATCCTCGGCGCCATCCACCTTCATGCCCAGCTCCTTGATCTTGCGGGTCAGGGTGTTGCGGCCCCAGCCCAGCAGCACGGCAGCATCGCGGCGGCGGCCGGCGGTGTGTTTGAGGGCGGTTTCGATCATGATCCGCTCGAAGCTCGGCACGGCGCTGTCGAGCAGGCTCGACTGGCCACGCGCCAAGGCCTGGTCGGCCCACTGGCGCAGGGCCTGCTCCCAGTTGGTCACCGGGGTGGCGTCAGTCGGCAGGTTGAGCAGCTCTGGCGGCAAATCGCCCACCAGCACTTCGCGGCTCGACGCCATTACGGTGATCCAGCGGCAAGTGTTCTCCAGCTGGCGCACGTTGCCTGGCCACGGCAGGTTGCGGATGAACTCCTCGGTTTCCGGCTTGAGCAGCTTGGGCTCCACCGACAACTCCTGGGCGGCGCGGCCAAGAAAGTGGCGAGCCAGTGCCGGGATGTCTTCGCGACGGTCAGCCAGGCGCGGGATATGGATGCGGATCACGTTCAGGCGGTGGAACAGGTCTTCCCGGAACTTGCCGGCCTGCACCAGCGATTCGAGGTTCTGGTGGGTGGCGGCAATGATGCGCACGTCCACTTTCACCGGAATATGGCCACCCACGCGGTAGAACTCGCCGTCGGCCAGCACCCGCAGCAAGCGCGTCTGGGTGTCGGCAGGCATGTCGCCGATTTCGTCGAGGAACAGCGTGCCGCCGTCTGCCTGTTCGAAGCGGCCGCGGCGCAGGTTGGCAGCACCGGTAAAGGCGCCTTTCTCATGGCCGAACAGCTCCGACTCCATCAGGTCCTTGGGGATCGCCGCCATGTTCAGCGCGATGAACGGCGACGCTGCCCGTGGGCTGTGGCGGTGCAGGGCATGGGCGACCAGCTCTTTACCGGTGCCGGACTCGCCATTGATCAACACCGTGATGTTGGAGTGGCTGAGCCGGCCAATGGCGCGGAACACCTCCTGCATGGCCGGCGCTTCGCCGATGATCTCTGGGGTGCGGGTCAAGGCCTGCGGCACGGCCAGGCCTTGCTGTTCCTGGGCATGCTGGTTGGCGCGCTTGACCAGCGACACCGCCTCGTCGACATCGAACGGCTTGGGCAGGTATTCGAACGCACCGCCCTGATAGGAGGCCACCGCGCTGTCCAGGTCGGAATGGGCGGTCATGATGATGACCGGCAGGCGCGGGTGCTGTTCGCGAATCTGCGCCAACAGGTCCAGGCCACTGGCGCCGGGCATGCGGATATCGGAAATGATCACGTCAGGCTGCTGGCGCGCCAGGCGGCCCATGACACCGTCCGCACTGTCGAAGCTCTGGGTATTCATGCCTTCCTGCTGCAGGGCTTTTTCCAGCACCCAGCGGATAGAGCGATCATCATCGACGATCCAGACGGTTTCACTGCGGCTCATGAGGCGTTGGCTCCTTGTTCCAGTGGCAGGTAGATCGAGAAGGCGGTGTGGCCGGGATGGCTCTCGCACTCGATCAGGCCCTGGTGCTGGCTGATGATGTTCTGGGTAATGGCCAGGCCCAGCCCGGTACCGTCGGGGCGGCCGCTGACCATTGGGTAGAAGAGGGTGTCTTGCAGTTCGGCAGGGATGCCGGGGCCGTTGTCGATGATCTCGACCCGCGCCACCAGGCGATGGCGCACATGGCCAATGGTGAATTGACGCACCGCGCGGCTGCGCAGGGCAATGCGCCCCAGGCGCAGCTCGTTCTGGCCGCTGATCGCCTGCATGGCGTTGCGCACGATGTTGAGCACCGCCTGGATCATCTGTTCGCGGTCGATCAGCACATCCGGCAGGCTGGGGTCGTAGTCACGCACCAAGGTGATGCCGCCCTGGGTTTCGGCCTCGACCAGGCTGCAGACGCGCTCCAGCACCTCGTGGATGTTGGTCATGGCCAGCGATGGCAGTTTGTTGGAGCCGAGCATACGGTCGACCAGGTTACGCAGGCGGTCGGCCTCTTCGATGATCACGTTGGTGTAGTCGCGCAGGCCATCGTTTGGCAGCTCGCGGGCCAGCAACTGTGCTGCGCCGCGAATGCCGCCCAGCGGGTTCTTTATTTCGTGGGCAAGGCCGCGCACCAGCATCTTGGTGGTTTCCTGCTTGCTCAGCTGGGCCTCTTCCTTGGTGATGCGCAGCAGCCGGTCGCGCGGGTGCACCTCCAGCAACAGCAGGGTCTGGCCCTGGTGCAGGATCGGCGTGACCGCGTAATCGACGGTGATGGCCTGGCCGGTCAGGGAGGTCAACAGCGCTTCACGCTTGGTGAACGGGTGCGCGTGTTCCACGGCCTGGCGCAGCGAGTTGAGCGCCTCGCTGGACTCGGTGAACAGTTCGCTGATGAATTGCCCATGGCTGCGCTGGCCGCTGACGGCCAGCAGCATTTCGGCCGCTGGGTTCATGTACTCAAGGCGCAGCTCGGCATTGAGCAAAAGCGTGGCCGTGGTCAGGTTGTCCAGAAGCAGACGGTGCTGTGCATCGCTGATGGTCATAAAGTGTCGTTGACCTCTTTTGGCGCTTGCAGCCCCCGGGGCCTGCCCGGGGTGGGTGCGCTATGGATCCGCTGATGCCTGGAAAATGCAAGAAACAAACCAAGGCTCCGAAAAGAAGCGGAATTTCCTGATAAACCCCGGAAGATGCGCATATTCGGACCAGAATCTTCTGAAAATGCGCGTGCTGCGACCTGTTTTGGGGTGACGGGCGGCGCGTAGCGCCTTGCCATGCACCAATATAGAGCATTGCTGCCTTCACTGTTTCAGGCACAGCTGGCCGGTGGCGCGCACCAAGGCCAAGTGGCGCAGTTCATTGTCGGTGCGCCCGGCCAGGGCGTCGGCCAGGTTGCGTGTGCAGTCGGGCATTGGCTTGCGGTCCAGCTCGGCAAGTTCGAACAACAGGCTGGCCTGGAGTTTGTCCAGGCGTGGGCGCAGCTCACTGGCAAGGTCGCGCGGGGCCGCCAGCGCGTTGGGGTCCAGGGTTGCCCAGCGGTCGAGCAAGGCGTACTGGATCAACTTGTTGGCTTCCATCTGGTCGGTAAAAAACGCAGTGGCACGTGCGGGGGGCAGGCCATAGTCGGCGGCTTCCAGGCGCACCTTGGCGAGTACTTGCCGTTCGCGCTCGGGGGCTTCTACCGGCAGGTCGTTGCGCCATTTGTGCTGGGCGACCGAGCGGGCGAGGTCGAGGCGTTGTTCGATGGCGTCAAGCAAGGGGGCGAACTGATTGGCGGTGGGGCTCGCTGCTGTGCAGGCGGTGAGGGCGAGGGTCAGGGCGAAGGGGGGGAGTGCATAGGTGAGGCGCATTGGGGATCTCCGTGGCTGGGAGACCTAGTGTGGGCAGTTGGGCTCGGATTGCTTGTAGGACGCATCTGAATAGATTGCGGGCAGAAACGAAAACGGCCTTCCGAAGAAGGCCGTTTGTCTGAAGTCACCGGCGCAGGGCGCCGCTCACATCAGCAGCTGTAGTACAGCTCGTATTCCAGCGGGTGCACGAAGGTGCGGACCTTGATCTCTTCTTCGCTCTTCAGCTCGATGAAGGCATCGATGAAGTCGTCGGAGAACACGCCGCCCTTGGTCAGGAACGCACGGCCTTTATCCAGCTCTTCCAGAGCTTCTTTCAGGCTGCCGCACACTTGCGGGATTTCCTTGGCCTCTTCAGGCGGCAGGTCGTACAGGTTCTTGTCGGCAGCATCGCCTGGGTGGATCTTGTTCTGGATGCCGTCCAGGCCTGCCATCAGCAGTGCAGCGAAGGCCAGGTACGGGTTGGCCGATGGGTCCGGGAAGCGCGCTTCGATACGGCGGGCTTTCGGGCTGCCAACGTAAGGAATACGGATCGAGGCGGAACGGTTGCGGGCCGAGTAGGCCAGCATTACCGGTGCTTCGAAGCCTGGGACCAGACGCTTGTACGAGTTGGTCGACGGGTTGGTGAAGCCGTTCAGGGCCTTGCCGTGCTTGATGATGCCGCCGATGAAGTACAGGGCGGTATCCGAAAGGCCGGCATAGCCTTCACCGGAGAAGGTGTTTTTGCCGTCTTTCCAGATCGACATGTGCACGTGCATGCCCGAGCCGTTGTCGCCGTACAGAGGCTTAGGCATGAAGGTAGCGGTGCGGCCGTAAGCGTCGGCAACGTTGTGCACGACGTATTTCAGGGCCTGAACTTCGTCCGCTTTCTTCACCAGGGTGTTGAACTTGACGCCGATTTCGTTCTGGCCGGCAGTTGCCACTTCGTGGTGGTGAACTTCGACGATCTGGCCCATTTCTTCCAGTGCGTTGCACATGGCAGTACGGATTTCGTGGTCGTGGTCGAACGGCGGAACCGGGAAGTAGCCGCCTTTGACGCCTGGACGGTGGCCTTTGTTGCCGCCTTCCACGTCAGCACCGGTCATCCACGAGCCTTGCTCGGAGAAGATCTTGAACATCGAGCCGGAAATGTCCGACTGGAACTTCACTTCGTCGAAGATGAAGAACTCAGGCTCCGGGCCTGCGAAGACGGTGTCACCGATGCCGGTGCTCTTCAGGTACTCTTCGGCGCGCTTGGCGATCGCACGTGGGTCGCGGTCGTAGCCCTGCATGCTCGAAGGGTCGACGATGTCACAGGTGATGATCAGGGTCGGTTCTTCGGTGAACGGGTCCAGTACGGCAGTATCATCGACCGGCATCAGGATCATGTCGGAGGCTTCGATGCCTTTCCAGCCGGCAATGGAGGAACCGTCGAACATCTTGCCGACTTCGAAGAAGTCTTCGTCCAGGCCATCGCGCGCCGGCATGGTCACGTGATGCTGAATGCCTTTGGTGTCCGTGAAACGCAGATCAATCCACTTGACGTCATGATCTTTGATGAGTTGAACCGACTTCGACATGTTGTCCTCCGGAGGGTCTAGAGCGCGGTAGGCCGCTGCTCTGGAAAAAGGGTGTTGCCGGGCGCGGATAGTCGGCCAAGCTTACCTGCCTCACAAGGGAGCAAATTGCATGCCAGTGCCCGAAAATGGCGAGCGCAGGATAAAAGGCGGCGTTTGCGGGCATTTGCGGGCGGGGTGCCGAGGAAAAACGCACTTATAAGAGGCGTAATTTAATGTGTGCGCACCATTGTGGTGCCTTGATGGAGGTTGGGGCCTCATCGCGGGGCAAGCCCGCTCCCACGCATGGCTTTGCAGTCAGGCCCCCAAGGAATTGAATAGGTGTCCAACTCCTTGAGGCCAGCCGGCCCTTGTGGGAGCGGGCTTGCCCCGCGATGAGGCCGGTAAAGCCAAGATAATTCGACGCCAGCGTTCAAAAACTGCTCAAAACCTGAGCAATTTCCGATATAATTCGCGCCCCTCATTTTCGGCAGGCCCTGCGCGCGCTGTTAACCCAATGAAACTTATCGTCAAAGTCTTCCCAGAGATCACCATCAAAAGCCGGCCGGTGCGCAAGCGCTTCATCCGCCAGCTCGGCAAGAACATCCGCAACGTGCTCAAGGACCTCGATCCTGAGCTCGTGGTTGATGGTGTCTGGGACAATCTCGAGGTGGTCACCCGCATCGAGGACGAAAAGGTTCAGCGCGAGATCATCGAGCGCCTTACCTGCACCCCGGGTATCACCCACTTCCTGCAGGTCGAGGAGTACCCGCTGGGCGACTTCGACGACATCGTTGCCAAGTGCAAGCAGCACTTCGGTCACCTGTTGGCCGGCAAGCACTTTGCCGTGCGCTGCAAGCGTGGTGGTCACCACGACTTCACCTCGATGGACGTCGACCGCTACGTTGGCAGCCAGTTGCGCCAGCAGTGCGGCGCCGCCGGTATCGAGCTGAAGAACCCCGAAGTGCTGGTGCGTATCGAAATCCGCAACCAGCGCCTGTACGTGATTCACAACCAGCACCAGGGCATTGGCGGCTACCCGCTGGGCGCCCTGGAGCAGACGCTGGTGCTGATGTCCGGCGGCTTCGACTCCACCGTGGCGGCCTACCAGATGATGCGTCGCGGCCTGATGACCCACTTCTGCTTCTTCAACCTTGGCGGCCGTGCCCACGAGCTGGGCGTGATGGAAGTGGCGCACTTCCTGTGGAAGAAATACGGCAGCAGCCAGCGCGTGCTGTTTATCAGCGTGCCGTTCGAAGAAGTGGTCGGCGAGATTCTCAACAAGGTCGACAACAGCTACATGGGCGTGACGCTCAAGCGCATGATGCTGCGCGGCGCCGCACATATGGCCGACCGCCTGCAGATCGACGCGCTGGTCACCGGCGAGGCGATTTCCCAGGTTTCCAGCCAGACTTTGCCGAACCTGTCGATCATCGACTCGGCCACCGACAAGCTGGTGCTGCGCCCGCTGCTGGCCAGCCACAAGCAGGACATCATCGACCAGGCCACCGAAATCGGCACCGCCGACTTCGCCAAGCACATGCCTGAGTACTGCGGCGTTATCTCGGTAAACCCGACCACCCATGCCAAGCGCCACCGCATGGAGCATGAAGAGAAGCAGTTCGACATGGCCGTGCTCGAGCGCGCCCTGGAGCGCGCGCGGCTGATCTCCATCGACCATGTGATCGACGAGCTGGGCAAGGACGTTGAAATCGAAGAAGTGGCCGAGGCATTGCCGGGCCAGATCGTCATCGATATCCGTCACCCCGATGCCCAGGAAGACCAGCCACTGGTCATCGACGGCATTGAGGTCCAGGCTATGCCGTTCTATGCCATCAACAGCAAATTCAAGCAGCTGGATGCCAACCGGCAGTACCTGCTGTATTGCGACAAGGGTGTGATGAGCCGTTTGCACGCACACCATCTGCTCAGTGAGGGACATGCCAATGTGCGTGTTTATCGTCCGACATAAGATGCCGGGGCTCTATGGCGGCAGCATCCGCCATCGCCCCCCCGACCGCCGGGCCCGCTGAGCCTTTTAACTTCATATTGGCCGTCTAGACTGGCGGCAACCGAATCCTCTGATCGAGATACAGTTGTGATCGAAAATCTGCGTAACATCGCCATCATCGCCCACGTTGACCATGGTAAAACCACCCTGGTCGACAAACTCCTGCGTCAGTCCGGCACTCTGGAGCGTAACGAGCTCAACGACGAGCGCGTCATGGACTCCAACGACCAGGAAAAAGAGCGCGGTATTACCATTCTGGCGAAAAACACCGCCATCAACTGGAACGGCTACCACATCAACATCGTCGACACCCCCGGCCACGCCGACTTCGGTGGCGAGGTTGAGCGTGTAATGTCGATGGTCGACTCCGTGCTGCTGCTGGTCGACGCCCAGGACGGCCCTATGCCGCAAACCCGCTTCGTGACCAAAAAGGCGTTCGAAGCTGGTCTGAAGCCAATCGTCGTGATCAACAAGGTCGACCGTCCGGGCGCGCGTCCTGACTGGGTTCTGGACCAGATCTTCGACCTGTTCGACAACCTCGGCGCTACCGACGAGCAGTTGGACTTCCAGGTTGTCTACGCCTCGGCCCTGAACGGCATCGCCGGCCTGGATCACACCGCCATGGGCGAAGACATGACTGCCCTGTACCAGGCTGTCGTCGACCACGTTCCAGCGCCAGCTGTTGACCGTGACGGCCCGTTCCAGATGCAAATCTCGGCACTGGACTACAACAGCTTCCTCGGTGTTATCGGTGTTGGCCGTATCGCCCGTGGTCGCATCAAGCCGAACACCCCGGTTGTTGCCATCGACGCCGACGGCAAGAAGCGTAACGGCCGTATCCTCAAGCTGATGGGTCACCACGGCCTGCACCGTGTAGACGTCGAAGAAGCCCAGGCTGGCGACATCGTCTGCATCAGCGGTTTCGACGAGCTGTTCATCTCCGACACCCTGTGCGACCCGACTGCCGTTGAGGCGATGAAGCCGCTGACCGTCGACGAGCCTACCGTTTCGATGACCTTCCAGGTCAACGATTCGCCGTTCTGCGGCAAGGAAGGCAAGTTCGTCACCAGCCGTAACATCAAGGACCGTCTGGACAAAGAGCTGCTCTACAACGTTGCCCTGCGCGTTGAAGAAACCGACTCCCCAGACAAGTTCAAGGTCTCGGGCCGTGGCGAGCTGCACCTGTCGGTACTGATCGAAACCATGCGTCGCGAAGGCTTCGAACTGGCCCTGGGCCGTCCTGAAGTGATCATCCGCGAAGTGGATGGCGTCAAGCAGGAACCGTTCGAAAACGTCACCATCGACATCCCTGAAGAATCCCAGGGCAAGGTCATGGAAGAGATGGGTCTGCGTAAAGGCGACCTGACCAACATGGTCCCGGATGGCAAAGGCCGTGTGCGCCTGGAATACAACATCCCGGCCCGTGGTCTGATCGGTTTCCGTAACCAGTTCCTGACCCTGACCAACGGTGCAGGCATCCTGACCTCGATCTTCGATCGCTACGACACCGTGAAGTCCGGCCACATGTCCGGCCGTCAGAACGGCGTACTGGTTTCGGTTGAAACCGGCAAGGCGCTGACCTACTCGCTGGAAACCCTGCAGGCGCGTGGCAAGCTGTTCGTCGAGCACGGTCAAGAGATCTACAACGGTCAGATCGTCGGCCAGAACAGCCGCGACAACGACCTGGGCGTCAACCCTACCAAGGGCAAGAAGCTCGACAACATGCGTGCTTCGGGTAAAGACGAAGTCATCGCCCTGGTGCCGCCGGTTCGCTTCACCCTGGAACAGGCTCTGGAATACATCCAGGAAGACGAGCTGTGCGAAGTCACGCCGAAGTCCATCCGTCTTCGCAAGAAGATCCTGGACGAAAGCGAGCGTACCCGCGCTGCCAAGAAAGCCAAAAACAGCTAAGTTAGTGTTGGCTGAATAAAAACGCCCCCGGTCGAAAGGCCGGGGGCGTTTTTTTGTCTGTGGGTTTTGTGCGGTCTGTGCCGGCCTCATCGCGACAAGGGCCGCGTCTGGCATCGCCAGCGTGCCTGGCTCGGTCGCTGTAGGAGCGGCCTTGTGTCGCGAATGGGCTGCGCAGCAGCCCCAGGATCTCGGCCTCTTGCAGAATCGCCGGGGCCGCTGCGCGGCCCTTTCGCGACACAAGGCCGCTCCTACAGAGATCCCGCCGCGGTGGTCAGGCCGGCGCTTAGCGCCCGACTACCTTGGGCTTGTACGCGCAGTAGCCAGGCCGTGGCCCGATCTTGGGGTGGTTGCGGCAGGTGTCCGGGCGCTTTTCGTAGATGGTGCACAAGCGGCTCTTGCGATCCAGGTACATGCAGTCATCGTTGCTCATCCGGGTCAGGGTGAAAATGCCTGACTTCTGGTTGAAGCGTTCGATGATGCCTTCCTTCTGCAAACGCTTGGCGACGTTCTTCGGCGGCTCGTCTTTTTCGAACTCATCCACCACGCCAATGCGGATCAGATCCTTGATCTTCACCTCCACCGGCAAGGTGCAGCAGGTGGAGTGGCAGCCACCGCACATGTGGCTGGCATAACGCTGCCAGGTCTCCAGGCGGTCGACTTCGGCGGCGGCAATCAGGGTCGTTTTCATTTTTTTGGCTGGGCGTATCACGGGTGGGGGCGCGCGATGATACCGGAGTTGTTCAATTTGTGAACAACCTTTCGCCAGATTCCGGTTCACTTGATGAAAACCGCGAACCGCCGCTTTCACTCTGTGTCAGAGCGTCTAGGCTGAACAATCTCCCAGCGCTTTCGCCTACTTGCCCGAGGATGCCGAATGTCCCAGGAAAACAAGGCCCGTGAGGCCAAAGCTCGACATGAAGAGGTGGCGGACTTTCGCGCCGCCGTACTGGCCAAACTGACCTACGCGGTCGGCAAGGACCCCGAACACGCCTTCGACCACGACTGGTTCGAAGCCATCGCCCTGGCCGCCCGCGACCATATGGTCGATCACTGGATGGACCACACTCGCCAGGCTTACCGCCGTAGCCAAAAGCGGGTGTATTACCTTTCGCTCGAATTTCTGATCGGCCGGCTGCTGTACGACAGCCTCAGTAACCTCGGTTACCTCGACATCGCCCGCGAAGCCTTGGAAGGGCTGGATGTCGACCTTGAGCGTATCCGCCTGCTCGAACCTGATGCTGCGCTGGGTAACGGCGGCCTGGGCCGGCTGGCCGCGTGCTTCATGGAAAGCATGTCGACCTTGGGCATTGCCGCCCACGGTTATGGCATTCGCTACGAGCACGGCCTGTTCCGCCAGGCAATAGTGGATGGTTGGCAGCAGGAACAGACCGAAAACTGGCTGGATTTCGGCAACCCCTGGGAATTCGAGCGCGCCGAGGTGATCTACCCGATCAGCTTTGGCGGCAGTGTCGAAACCGTGCACCAGCCCGACGGCCAGCAACGCCAGGTGTGGACGCCCGGCGAGACGGTGCGTGCGGTAGCCTATGACACGCCGGTGGTGGGCTGGCGCGGCTCCAGCGTCAATACCTTGCGCCTGTGGCGCGCCCGGGCGCTCGAAGAGCTGCACCTGGAGCGCTTCAACGCCGGTGACCATTTGGGCGCGGTGGCCGAAGTCGCCCGTGCCGAGAGCATTTCGCGGGTCCTGTACCCGGCAGACAGCACCGAGGCAGGCCAGGAACTGCGCCTGCGCCAAGAGTACTTCTTCGTTTCGGCGTCCTTGCAGGACTTGCTGCGCCGCCACCTGAACATGCACGACAGCCTGCTCAACCTGCCGGACGCGGCGGCTATTCAGCTCAACGACACCCACCCCTCGATTGCCGTGGCCGAGCTGATGCGCCTGCTGGTGGACCAGCACGAAATCCCGTGGGACACCGCCTGGGAGCTGACCGTCGGCACGCTGGCCTACACCAACCACACCTTGCTGCCCGAGGCGCTGGAAACCTGGCCGGTGGCGCTGATGGAGCGCATGCTGCCCCGGCACATGCAGATCATCTACCTGATCAACGCCTACCATATCGACGCGCTCCGGGCTAAAGGCCAGCACGATTTCGATGTGCTGCGCGCGGTATCGCTGATCGAAGAAGACAACGGCCGCCGCGTGCGCATGGGCAACCTGGCGTTTCTGGGCTCGCACAGCGTCAACGGCGTATCGGCGCTGCACAGCAAGCTGATGAAGAGCACGGTGTTCTCCGAGCTGCACAAGCTTTACCCCGAGCGTATCAACAACAAGACCAACGGCATTACCTTCCGCCGCTGGCTGTACCAAGCCAACCCGCAGCTCACTGCCATGCTGGTGGAGGCGTTGGGCGCCGACTTGCTCGACGACCCCGAAGGCAAGCTCAAGGCGCTGGAACCGTTTGCCGACAAGCCCGCCTTCCGCAAACAGTTCGCGGCCCAGCGCCTGCACAGCAAGCGCGCTCTGGCGAGCATCATCCAGGACCGCATCGGCGTCACGGTAAACCCCGAGGCGCTGTTCGATGTGCAGGTCAAGCGCATCCACGAGTACAAGCGCCAACTGCTCAACCTGTTGCATACCGTGGCCCTGTACCAGGCCATTCGCAACGAGCCGGGCACCCACTGGGCGCCGCGGGTGAAGATTTTCGCCGGCAAGGCGGCGGCCAGTTATCACCAGGCCAAGTTGATCATCAAGCTGACCAACGACATCGCCCGGGTGGTCAACAACGACCCGACCGTGCGCGGCCTGCTGAAAGTGGTGTTCTTGCCCAACTACAACGTCAGCCTGGCCGAGAGCATCATCCCGGCGGCGGACCTGTCCGAACAAATCTCCACCGCCGGCTACGAGGCATCGGGTACCAGCAACATGAAGTTCGGGCTCAATGGCGCGCTGACCATCGGCACCCTCGATGGCGCCAACGTCGAGATGTGCGAGCAGGTGGGCGCCGACAACATGTTCATCTTCGGTCTGACGGCGCAGCAGGTGGGCGCACGCGGCAAGGCCGGCGACTTTGGCGCCAGTGCCGCGATTGCCGCCTCAAGCCGGTTGGGTGATGTGCTGCAGGCCATTCGCAGCGGCGTGTTCTCGCCGGACGACCCGTCGCGTTATACCGGGCTGGTGGATGGCCTGGTCGACCATGACCGCTTCCTGTTGTGCGCTGATTTCGACGCCTACTGGGACGCCCAGCGCCGCGTCGAAGAGCTGTGGCATACGCCCGAGCAGTGGTGGCGAATGGCGGTGCTCAATACCGCGCGCATGGGCTGGTTCTCCTCGGACCGTACCATCAGGGAATACGCCAACGAGATCTGGAAAGTGCTGGATTAGCCTGAACAAATCGAGGGGCAAGCCCGCTCCCACGCAGGGTTGGCGTAGGGGCGGGCTTGCCCCGCGATTGTCTGTTCTGGCGACCATCGGCAGGGCCTGCGCTGAACCTAACCCCCTCAAGCGAGTCTCTTTGCTCGCTAGCCTGCAACTCTCCCTGTAAACTGCGGGGGTTGTTTCTCCCTTATTTCCTTCGGAGCCTTACATGTCCCGCGTTACCCTGAGTCGCTATCTGATTGAGCAGACCCGCAGCAACAATACCCCTGCCGATCTGCGCTTCCTGATCGAAGTGGTGGCGCGTGCGTGCAAGGAAATCAGCCACCACGTTTCCAAAGGCGCCCTCGGCGGCGTACTGGGCAGCATGGGCACCGAAAACGTGCAGGGCGAAGTGCAGAAAAAGCTCGACGTGATCTCCAACGACATCCTGCTCGAAGCCAACGAGTGGGGCGGCCACCTGGCCGGCATGGCGTCCGAAGAAATGGACAACGCCTACCAGATCCCGGGCAAATACCCTAAAGGCGCCTACCTGCTGGTCTTCGACCCGCTCGACGGCTCGTCGAACATCGACGTCAACGTCTCGGTCGGCACCATCTTCTCGGTATTGCGTTGCCCTAACGAATACTTGAGCCAGAACGAAACCCTCAACGAAAACGCCTTCCTGCAGCCAGGCACCGAGCAGGTCGCCGCCGGTTATGCCATCTACGGCCCGCAGACCATGCTGATCCTGACCCTGGGCAACGGCGTCAAGGGCTTCACCCTGGACCGCGAGCTGGGTAGCTTCGTGCTCACCCACGAAAATATCCGCGTGCCGGAAAGCACCGCCGAGTTCGCCATCAACATGTCCAACCAGCGCCATTGGGAAGCCCCGATCCAGCGCTACGTCGGCGAGCTGCTGGCCGGCGAGACCGGCCCGTTGAAGAAAAACTACAACATGCGCTGGATCGCCTCGATGGTTGCCGATGTGCACCGCATCCTTACCCGTGGCGGCCTGTTCATGTACCCGCGTGACGCCCGCGACCCAAGCAAGCCAGGCAAGCTGCGCCTGATGTACGAAGCCAACCCGATGTCGTTCATCATCGAACAGGCCGGTGGTGTGTCCACCGATGGCTACCAGCGTATCCTCGACATCAAGCCTGAAGGTCTGCACCAGCGCGTATCGGTGATTCTCGGCTCGAAGGAAGAGGTCGAGCGCGTCACCGCCTACCACAAGGAGTAACCCATGCTCGCACCTTGGCAGCCGTTGTTGGAATGGTGGTTCGGTTGGGGCGCAAACGCCCAGGCCGTGGCTGACGAGAAGAACACGCTGTGGTTCGGCAAGCACCACGACGACGAAGCACGGGCGCACTTTGGCGAGCTCGTCGAGCAAGCCCTGGCGGGCGGGCTCGATGAGTGGCAGCAAAGTCCGCAAGGCTGGCTGGGGTTGCTGATCCTGCTGGATCAGCTGCCGCGCATGATTTACCGCGACACGCCGCGCGCCTTCGAAGGCGACCGGCGTGCGCAGGTGCTGGCCATGCAGGGGCTGCAAAAAGGCTGGGATTTCCAGTTGCTGCCGATTCAACGGGTGTTCGTGCTGCTGGTGCTGGAGCACGCCGAGGTGCTCGACTGGCAAAACCAGTGCATCGAGCGTTACCAGGCGTTGCTCGATGAGCAGCCCGAGGCTAGCCGCCGGTTGTTCGAAGGTTTCCTGGATTACGCCGAGCAGCACCAGCGGGTGATTGCCCGGTTTGGCCGCTTCCCGCAGCGTAATCTGGTACTGGACAGGCCGAGTACCAGCGAAGAGATGGACTTCTTGCTCGAGCCTGGGTCCAGGTTCTAGCGCTGAGCGACATCCATGGGAAATTCCATGGTTTTGTGCAAGCTTGTAGTGGCCTCATCGCAGGCTATCGCCAGCTCCCACAGAGACCGCGCATCATCGCAACATTGAGCCCCTGCGCTGATCTTGTGGGAGCTGGCGACAGCTTGCGATGAGGCCGGTTCAGGGCTGCGCATAACCGACGTGGGAGCGGGCTTGCCCCGCGATTGCGATGATGGGTTGAACATCGCCATCGCGGGGCAGGCCCGCTCCCACGCGCTTAAATCCTGAAACTCCCCACCAGATGCTTCAACCGCTCCACCTGGCGCTCAAGGTCGGTGCAGGCACGCAAGGTGCTCTGCAGGTTGTGCACCCCTTCCTGATTCAGCGTATTGATCTCGGTAATGTCGACATTGATCGACTCGACCACAGCCGTCTGCTCTTCGGTCGCGGTCGCCACCGACTGGTTCATGCCGTCGATCTCGCCAATGCGCTGGGTCACGCTGCCCAGGCGCTCACCGGCCTGGTTGGCAATGCCCACGCTGCGGTCACTGTGCTGCTTGCTCTGGTTCATGGTGCTCACGGCCATCTGCGCACCCGCCTGCAGCTCCTCGATCAAGCTCTGCACCTGCTGGGCCGACTCTTGGGTGCGATGGGCCAGGTTACGCACTTCGTCAGCCACCACGGCAAAGCCGCGCCCTGCCTCACCGGCGCGCGCGGCTTCAATAGCCGCGTTCAGCGCCAGCAGGTTGGTCTGCTGGGAAATGCCGCTGATCACATCGAGAATCTGCCCAATGTTGGCGGTGTGATTGTTCAGCGTCTCAATGTTGCCGCTGGCATCGCTGATGCGCGCCGACAGCTGGTTCATCACCTCGATGGTTTCGCCCACCACCTGCTGGCCTTCGCTGGCAAGGCCGCGCGCGGCGCTTGAATGCTGCGAGGCGAGGGCGGCGTTCTGGGCGATCTCCTGGGCCGCGGCGCCAAGCTGGTTGATCGCTGCTGCCACGCTGCTGGTGCGCTCGGACTGCTGGTCGGCGTTGATGATCGAGGCATTCGATGCGCTGACCACCTGGCCGGCGACGCTATTGACCTGGCCGGTGGCCGAGGACACCTCGCGGATCGACTCGTGGATACGTTCGACAAAGCGGTTGAACGACTGCGCAAGGCTGCCGAACTCGTCCTGGGCGTGGATTTTCAGGCGCCGGGTCAGGTCGCCTTCGCCCTCGGCGATGTCATGCATGGCGCGCCCCATCACGTGCAATGGCTCCATCAGCACGCGGATCAGCACGCTCAGCAGGCCGATGATCACCAGAATCGCAATCAGCGTGGCCACCAATGCGGAGGTGCGCAGCTCGCCGAGCATGGCAAACGCGGCGTCCTGGTCGAGCACCAGCGCGACGTACCAGTCCGCCGAGGGCACACCGTCGATATGGGTGAAGCTGATGAACTGCTTGTGGCCATCCACCTCCACTTCCTTCAGCCCGCTGCCAATGCTCGGCGTAGTGCCGGGGTAGACGTCGGTGAGGGTCTTGAGGGCCAGCTCGGCGTTGGGGTGGATGAGGATCTTGCCTTCGCCATTGACGATGAACGCATGGCCGTGGCCATCGAAGTCCAAGGTATTGATCAGCTTGCTGATGGTTTGCAGGTCGGTGTCGACGCCGGCCACGCCGGCCAGGCTGCCGGCCTGTTGCACCGGGGTTGCCAGGGTGATCACCAGCTTGCCTGCCGAGGCCGAGATGTACGGCTCGGTGACGATGGTCTGGCCTGCGGCGGTGGCGGCCTTGTACCAGCCGCGGGAACGCGGGTCGTAGTCGGCTGCGCGGTTGCCGGCAGGTACCGACTGCATGCGGCCATCTTTCGCGCCGAAGTAGGTGAGCATGAAGTTGCTGGCATATACCGGCAGCGCCAGGCTGCGGTCCAGGCTGGCCTTGCTGGGGCCATCGACAGCGACCTGCTGCGCCACGCTGTCAAGCAACTGGATACGGCTGTCGAGCCAGTTGCGGATGTTGCCGGCCGTGAGGCTGCCCAGGTCCTGCAGCGTGGTCTGGGTATCGCTGCGCAGGGACTGGCGTTGGCGGTAATCGTTGTACAGCACGAAGCAGGTGAACGCGGCTGCTACCACGAGTGCTGCGGCCAAAAGGATCTTGTGGCTGAACTTCAGAGTCTTGGTCATCTTGAGAAATCTACGCACCCCAGAGGACAGGCGAGTGTGGCAGAGGGCCATACCCTTTACGACTGTTTAGTTGCCCGCTACACCGCATTCCAGACACCGGCCGACGAAAAGCACCGTCGGCACGGAACCACGGACCCTTTTTTCCTTCTAAGCCCCCTGCAGGCTTTCTCGCCTGCGTGTTCATCTTCAGGAGTGTCCCGTCATGTCGTTGCGTTCCCTCGCCCTGTTGACGCTGTGCGTCGTGTTGACTGCCTGCAGCAAGGTCAACCAGGAAAACTATTCCAGGCTCAAGGCCGGCATGAACAAAGCCGAGGTCGAGCAACTGCTGGGCAAGCCTACCGAGTGTTCTGGCGCGTTGGGCATGAGCAGCTGCACCTGGGGTGACGAGAAGGCGTTCATCAGCGTGCAGTACGCCGCTGACAAAGTGTTGATGTACTCCGGGCAGGGCCTCAAATGAGGCGTTTGCACCTGCTGCTCGGCGTGTGCCTGGTGATGCTGCTGGGTGGCTGCGCCACCTCTGCCACCGACCCGCTGGCGCCGAAGACCGCAGGTGCGGTCGACCTCAAGCGTTACCAGGGCAAATGGTTCGAGCTGGCGCGCCTGCCGATGAAGTACCAGGACGGCTGCGCCCAGTCCGAGGCCCACTACAACCTCAAGCCTGACGGCACTGTCGGTGTGCTCAACCGCTGCCGCACCCTGGGTGATGAATGGCTGCGCGCCGAAGGCCATGCCACCGCGCAGCAGGCCGGTCATACGGACAAGTTGTGGGTCGAGTTCGACAACTGGTTCACCCGCCTGGTACCGGGCGTGGCCAAGGGTGATTACTGGATTCTCTACGTGGACGAGCGCTACCGCACCGCGATTGTCGGCAGCCCCGACCGCAAGTACCTGTGGATTCTGGCGCGCAATCCGGCGCTGCCGGCCTGGGAACGCGAGAGCTTGATGTCCAAGGCGCGCCAGCAGGGCTACGATACCAGCCGGCTGATCTGGCGCACGCCGGACCGCGAGATTGTTGCTCGTCACTAGCCGTGCCCACGTCGAGTTCAAGGGAGGCACGGTCCCGTGTAGGAGCGGCCTTGTGTCGCGAAAGGGGTGCGAAGCGCCCCCAAGATTTGCATCACCCTGAGATCGCCGGGGCAGCTACGCAGCCCTTTCGCGACACAAGGCCGCTCCTACAGAGACTGAGCCCAGCCGCGATTTTGACGCCTATGGGCTAACCCAGCAGCTGGCGCAACACCTCGGCAAACGCCAGCGCACTCTCTTCTTCCAGGTTGTGCCGCCCCTGGCGCACTACCCATTGACCGTTGACCATCACATCGCGCAACTGGCGATCCCCGCCGGCGAACAGCCAGCGGTTGAGAATGGCATCCTCCTCGGCCACCGCCAGGTACGGGTCACGCCCATCGAGCACCAGCCAGTCGGCACGCTTGCCCACCGCCAACTCGCCCACCGGCTGCCCCAACGCCTGGGCACCGCCCTGTAACGCTGCGTCATACAGCGTGCGCCCAACCATCGGCTGGTCGCCGCGATACAACCGGTTACGCCGTTGATCACGCAGGCGCTGGCCATACTCCAACCAGCGCAGTTCCTCGACCACACTCAGCGACACATGGCTGTCCGAACCAATGCCCATGCGCCCGCCCTGGGCCAGGTAGTCGACCGCGGGGAAGATCCCGTCACCCAGGTTGGCCTCGGTGGTCAGGCACAAGCCGGCCACCGCGCCGCTGCGGGCCATGGCCGCCACTTCATCGGGTTGGGCGTGGGTGGCGTGCACCAGGCACCAGCGCGCGTCCACATCGGCGTGCCGGTACAACCACTGCAACGGGCGCAGGCCGCTCCAGGCCAGGCAGTCGTCGACCTCTTTCTGCTGCTCGGCAATATGGATGTGCACCGGGCAGTGAGCGTCGCTGGCGCCGAGTACCTCGGCGATCTGTTCAGGGGTGACCGCCCGCAGCGAGTGAAAACACAGCCCCAGGCGCTGCGCAGGCTGCGCCGCCAACAGCGGCGCCAGTTGCTGCTGCAAGCGCAGGTAGTGCTCGGTTGAGTTGATGAAACGCCGCTGCCCCTCACTTGGCGGCTGGCCGCCAAAACCTGCGTGGCTGTAGAGCACCGGCAACAGGGTCAGGCCGATCCCGGTGGCCGCAGCAGCCGCGCTGATGCGCAACGACAGCTCGGCAGGGTCGGCGTAGCGGCGCCCATCGTGGTCATGGTGCACGTAATGGAACTCTGCCACCGAGGTGTAGCCGGCCTTGAGCATCTCGATGTACAACTGACGGGCGATCACCTGCAGTTGCGCAGGGGTTACCGAGCCTGCCAGGCGGTACATCAGTTCGCGCCAGGTCCAGAAACTGTCGTTGGGGTTGCCGACCACTTCTGCCAGCCCGGCCATGGCCCGCTGGAACGCATGCGAGTGCAGGTTTGGCATGCCCGGCAGCAGCGGCCCGGCCACGTGTTCGGCACCCTCGGCGCTGGCGCCTGCGCTGATCGACGCCAGCAGGCCATCGGCCCCGACCTCAAGGCGGACGTTGCGGGCCCAGCCCGTGGGCAGCAGGGCGCGTTCGGCAAAATAGGCGGGCATCAGTGAATTCCTGTTATTGTCTGACTTGTATATACATATACAGCCGTTTGCCTGCCGGGTAAACTCCGGCAAGCTACCGCCCACTCCAACCGCACAAGGACTCAACGCCGTGCCGACACAACCTGTCTCCGCGCTGGTTGCCCAGATGGGCGAAGGCCCGGCGCCGCTCTATGCCCGGGTGAAGCAGATGATCATCCAGCAGATCGAGAACGGCAGTTGGCCGCCGCATCACCGGGTGCCCTCGGAGAGCGAGCTGGTTGCCGAGCTGGGTTTCAGCCGCATGACCATCAACCGTGCACTGCGCGAACTGACCGCCGAAGGCCTGCTGGTGCGCATGCAGGGCGTGGGCACCTTCGTCGCCGAGCCCAAGAGCCGCTCGGCGCTGTTCGAGGTCAACAACATCGCCGACGAGATCGCCAGCCGCGGCCATCAGCATAGCTGCCAGGTGATCACCCTGGTCGAAGAGGCGGCAGGTTCCGAGCGGGCGCTGGCGCTGGACATGCGCGAAGGCCAGCGGGTGTTCCATTCGCTGATCGTGCATTACGAAAACGGCGTGCCGGTGCAGATCGAGGACCGCTACGTCAACGCGGCCATTGCCCCGGATTACCTGCGCCAGGATTTCACCCGGCAAACGCCCTATGAGTACCTGTCGCGAGTTGCGCCACTGACCGAAGGCGAGCACGTGGTCGAGGCGATCCTCGCCGAGCCCGATGAGTGCCACCTGCTGCAAATCGAGCCTGGCGAGCCGTGCCTGCTGATTCGCCGTCGCACCTGGTCGGGCCGCCAGCCGGTGACCGCCGCGCGCCTGATTCACCCAGGTTCGCGCCACCGCCTGGAAGGACGTTTCAGCAAATGAGCCAGTTGCAGCTGTTGCGCGCCGACACCTACCCGCGCATGCCGTGGAAGAACGGCGGCGGTTTCACCGAAGAGATCACCCGCGATGGCGGCGACAGCCTGGAGGGCTTCGGCTGGCGCCTGTCGATCGCCGATATCGAAGAGTCCGGCGGGTTTTCGACCTTCGCTGGCTATGAGCGGATCATCACCGTGCTGCAAGGCGATGGCATGCGCCTGTTGGTCGATGGCCAGGCCAGTCGGCCGCTGTTGCCGTTCGATGCCTTCGCCTTCGATGGCCACAGCCAGGTCAGTTGCAAGCTGCTGGGCGGGCCGATTCGCGACTTCAACCTGATCTACTCGCCGCAGCGCTACAGCGCCCGGTTGCAGTGGCTGGATGGCAGCCACCGGCTGTTCAGCTCGGCGCCGACGCTGCTGGTGTTTGCTGCCAGCAACCATGCCGAGGTGGCTATGGCGGGGCAGCCGGCGCAGCAGTTGGGGCGCTATGACTGCCTGCGACTGGATGGCAACCCAGGGTTGCTGGAGCTGGATGTGCAGGGGCGTTTTTGCCTGATTGAATTGATGCCGCGTTAAACCTGGCACAGCTGATCGCGGGGCAAGCCCGCTCCCACAGATGCATGAAAGCTGCTTTTGTGGGAGCGGGCTTGCCCCGCGATTTTTTTTGCTCGGTATTTTGGTTGTCCATGCTTGTACATACAAGTAAAGGTGTGTTTGTATAGCGTCATCGACACACACACACCTGCCGTCGGATGACCGCCAAGGACCTTCCCCGTGACTGACAACAACAAATACCGTGACGTAGAAATCCGTGCCCCGCGTGGCAACAAGCTGACCGCCAAAAGCTGGCTGACCGAAGCGCCGCTGCGCATGCTGATGAACAACCTCGACCCACAGGTCGCCGAGAACCCCAAGGAACTGGTGGTCTACGGCGGCATCGGCCGGGCAGCGCGCAACTGGGAGTGCTACGACAAGATCGTCGAAACCCTGACCCGCCTTGAAGACGACGAAACCCTGCTGGTGCAGTCGGGCAAGCCGGTCGGCGTATTCAAGACCCACAGCAACGCCCCGCGCGTGCTGATCGCCAACTCCAACCTGGTGCCGCATTGGGCCAGCTGGGAGCACTTCAACGAGCTGGATGCCAAGGGCCTGGCCATGTACGGCCAGATGACCGCCGGCAGCTGGATCTACATCGGCAGCCAAGGCATCGTCCAAGGCACCTACGAAACCTTCGTCGAGGCCGGCCGCCAGCACTACAACGGCAGCCTCAAAGGCAAGTGGGTACTCACTGCAGGCCTGGGCGGCATGGGCGGTGCGCAGCCACTGGCCGCAACCCTGGCCGGTGCTTGCTCGCTGAACATCGAATGCCAACAGAGCCGCATCGACTTCCGCCTGCAGACCCGCTACGTCGACGAGCAGGCCAGCGACCTGGATGACGCCCTGGTGCGCATCGCCAAATACACCGCCGAAGGCAAGGCCATCTCCATCGCCCTGCACGGCAACGCCGCCGAAATTCTGCCCGAGCTGGTCAAGCGGGGTGTGCGCCCGGACATGGTCACCGACCAGACCAGCGCCCACGACCCGCTCAATGGCTACCTGCCTGCTGGCTGGACCTGGGAACAGTACCGCGACCGTGCGCAGACCGACCCGGCTGGCGTGGTCAAGGCGGCCAAGCAGTCGATGGCCGTGCACGTACAAGCCATGCTCGACTTCCAGAAACAAGGCATCCCGACCTTCGACTACGGCAACAACATCCGCCAGATGGCCAAGGAAGAGGGCGTTGCCAATGCCTTCGACTTCCCAGGCTTCGTGCCGGCCTACATCCGCCCGCTGTTCTGCCGTGGGGTTGGCCCGTTCCGTTGGGCGGCGCTGTCGGGTGAGGCCGAGGACATCTACAAGACCGACGCCAAGGTCAAAGAGCTGATCCCTGACGACGCCCACCTGCACCGCTGGCTGGACATGGCCCGCGAACGCATCGCCTTCCAAGGCCTGCCGGCACGTATCTGCTGGGTCGGCCTGGGCCTGCGCGCGAAGCTGGGCCTGGCCTTCAACGAAATGGTCCGCAGCGGCGAGCTGTCGGCGCCTGTTGTCATCGGCCGCGACCACCTGGACTCAGGTTCGGTATCGAGCCCCAACCGCGAAACCGAAGCCATGCGTGATGGCTCCGATGCAGTGTCCGACTGGCCGCTGCTCAATGCCCTGCTGAACACCGCAGGCGGCGCCACCTGGATATCGCTGCATCACGGCGGCGGCGTGGGCATGGGCTTCTCCCAGCACTCCGGCATGGTCATCGTCTGTGACGGTACCGACGAGGCTGCCGCGCGCATCGCCCGCGTACTGACCAACGACCCAGGCACCGGCGTCATGCGTCACGCCGATGCCGGCTACGACATCGCCATCGAATGCGCCAAGGAGCAGGGCCTGGACCTGCCGATGATCACCGGCTGATTGCCGCGCTTTGGTTCGCACCCCTGAACGGGTGATACTTAATAACAAGAAGGGGCCTGCGGGCCCCAGCGAATGGAGTAGCGAAGTGACCGAACTGACCCTCAAGCCCGGCACCCTGACCCTGGCCCAATTGCGTGCCATCCATGCCGGGCCCGTGCGCCTGCAGTTGGATGCCAGCGCAGCGCCGGCCATCGAGGCAAGCGTTGCCTGCGTCGAAAAGATCATCGCCGAAGACCGTACCGCCTACGGCATCAATACAGGTTTCGGCCTGCTGGCCTCGACCCGCATTGCCAGTCACGACCTGGAAAACCTGCAGCGCTCGCTGGTGCTGTCGCACGCCGCCGGTATTGGCGCGCCGCTGGACGACGACCTGGTGCGCCTGATCATGGTGCTCAAGATCAACAGCCTGAGCCGCGGTTTCTCGGGGATCCGGCGCAAGGTCATCGAGGCGCTGATCAGCCTGGTCAATGCCCAGGTGTATCCGCATATTCCGCTCAAGGGCTCGGTTGGCGCATCCGGCGACCTCGCACCCTTGGCGCACATGTCGCTGGTGCTGCTCGGCGAGGGCAAGGCGCGCTACCAGGGCCAGTGGCTACCCGCCACCGAAGCACTGGCAGTGGCCGGGCTTGAGCCGCTGACCCTGGCAGCCAAGGAAGGCCTGGCACTGCTCAACGGCACCCAGGCGTCCACCGCCTACGCGCTGCGCGGGTTGTTCCACGGCGAAGACCTGTACGCGGCGGCCATCACCTGTGGCGCCCTGAGCGTGGAAGCCGCGCTGGGTTCGCGTTCGCCGTTCGATGCGCGCATCCATGAAGTGCGTGGCCAGCGCGGGCAGATCGACACTGCGGCGTGCTTCCGCGACCTGCTGGGCGACTCCAGCGAAGTATCGCAGTCGCACAAGAACTGCGACAAAGTGCAAGACCCGTACTCGCTGCGCTGCCAGCCACAGGTCATGGGCGCATGCCTGACCCAGCTGCGCCAGGCCGCCGAAGTGCTGGGTGTCGAAGCCAACGCCGTGTCGGACAACCCGCTGGTGTTTGCCGCCGAGGGTGATGTGGTGTCTGGCGGCAACTTCCACGCAGAGCCTGTGGCCATGGCTGCCGACAACCTGGCCCTGGCCATTGCCGAAATCGGCTCGCTGAGCGAACGCCGCATCTCGCTGATGATGGACAAGCACATGTCGCAACTGCCGCCGTTCCTGGTAGAAAACGGCGGGGTCAACTCCGGCTTCATGATCGCCCAGGTCACCGCCGCCGCGCTTGCCAGCGAAAACAAGGCGCTGTCGCACCCGCACAGCGTCGACAGCCTGCCGACCTCGGCCAACCAGGAAGACCACGTGTCCATGGCGCCTGCCGCCGGCAAACGCCTGTGGGAAATGGCCGAGAACACCCGTGGCGTCATCGCCATCGAGTGGCTCGGCGCCTGCCAGGGGCTGGACCTGCGCAAAGGCCTGAAAACCTCGGCCAAGCTTGAGCAGGCGCGCCAGGCGCTGCGCCGCGAAGTGCCGCACTACGACCGTGACCGGTTCTTTGCCCCCGACATCGAGGCGGCCGTCGCGCTGCTGGCCAAAGGCACACTGACCGGGCTGCTCCCAGCCGGGGTTCTGCCTAGCCTGTGACACCCCAACTGCGGGGCAACCTCGTTTCCTTTGTGGGAGCGGGCTTGCCCCGCGATGCGCTTCACGACCAAAACAACAATAAGGACGTGACATGCAACAAGCTCAAGAACTCAAGCGCGGGCTGACGGCTCGCCATATTCGCTTCATGGCCCTCGGTTCTGCCATCGGCACCGGGCTGTTCTACGGTTCTGCCTCGGCTATCCAGATGGCCGGCCCCGCGGTACTGCTGGCCTATCTGATCGGCGGCGCCGCGGTGTTCATGGTCATGCGCGCACTCGGCGAAATGGCTGTGCACAACCCGGTCTCCGGCTCCTTTGGGCATTACGCCACTTCCTACCTGGGCCCGATGGCCGGGTTCGTCCTCGGCTGGACCTACGCCTTCGAGATGGTCATCGTCGCCATTGCCGACGTGACTGCCTTCGGTATCTACATGGGCTTCTGGTTCCCTGAAGTGGCCCGCTGGATCTGGGTGCTGGGCATCGTGTTCCTGATCGGCGGGCTGAACCTGTGCAACGTCAAGGTGTTCGGCGAAATGGAGTTCTGGCTGTCCCTGCTCAAGGTCGGCGCCATCGTCGCGATGATCCTGGCAGGCCTAGGCATCATGGCCTTCGGCTTCAGCCAGGTGGGCGTCGACCAGCCGGTCGGGCTGAGCAACCTGGTCGAGCACGGCGGCTTCATGCCCAATGGCATTGGCGGCGTGATCGCCTCGTTCGCGGTGGTGATGTTCGCCTTTGGCGGCATCGAGATCATTGGCGTTACCGCCGGTGAAGCCAAGGACCCGCACCGGGTCATCCCCAAGGCGATCAACGCCGTGCCGCTGCGCATCCTGCTGTTCTATGTGCTGACCCTGTTCGTGCTGATGTGCCTGTACCCGTGGCCACAGATCGGCAGCCAAGGCAGCCCGTTCGTGCAGATCTTCAGCAACCTCGGTATTGGCTCGGCTGCGGCAGTGCTCAACGTGGTGGTGATTTCGGCCGCCGTGTCGGCGATCAACAGCGATATCTTTGGTGCCGGCCGCATGATGTACGGCCTGTCCCAGCAAGGCCACGCCCCACGCGGCTTCGGCAAGCTGTCGCGGCACGGCGTGCCATGGCTGACCGTGGTGGTGATGGGCTGTGCACTGCTGCTTGGGGTGCTGCTCAACTACCTGATGCCTGAAGACGTGTTCCTGCTGATTGCCTCGATCGCCACCTTCGCCACGGTGTGGGTGTGGATGATGATCCTGGTTACCCAGGTTGCCATGCGCCGCAGCATGACCCGTGAACAGGTCGCCGAGCTGAAATTCCCCGTGCCGTTCTGGCCTTATGGGCCGGCCATGGCCATCGCCTTCATGCTGTTCATCTTCGGTGTGCTCGGCTACTTCCCTGACTCTCAGCCGGCGCTGGTGGTCGGTGTGGTCTGGGTGGTGTTCCTGGTGGCGTCCTACCTGCTGTGGTGCAAACCGCGTGCAGGCCGCGGCGAGCCGGTGCGCGAACCTGCCGAGCTGCAGCGCTGAACAAGGAGAACCTGATGAGAACCCTCTGGCAGCACTGCCATGTCGCCAGCATGACCGATGGCCGCTATGCGGTCATCGAAGATGCCGCCATCGTCACCTGCGCTGGCCTGATCGAGTGGATTGGCCCACGTGAGCAGTTGCCCGTGCAGGCAGTCGAGCGCAGCGTCGACCTTGAGGGCGCCTGGGTCACCCCTGGCCTGATCGACTGCCACACCCACGCGGTGTTCGGCGGCAACCGCAGCGGCGAGTTCGAGCAGCGCCTGCAGGGTGTCAGCTATGCCGAAATTGCCGCCCAGGGCGGCGGCATCGCCAGCACCGTGCGGGCAACTCGCGCCGCGTCCGAAGACGATCTGTTCGCCAGCGCCCGGCAGCGGGTGCTGGCGCTGATGCGCGACGGCGTGACCACGCTTGAGATCAAGTCTGGCTACGGCCTGGATTTGGCGAGCGAGCGCAAGATGCTGCGTGTGGCCCGGCGCCTGGGTGAGGAACTGGCCGTGACCGTGCGCACCACGTGCCTGGCTGCCCACGCGCTGCCGCCCGAGTATGCGGGCAGGGCAGATGACTACATCAGCCACATCTGCGAACAGATGCTCCCGGCGCTGGCCGCCGAGGGCCTGGTGGATGCGGTGGATGCGTTCTGCGAACACCTGGCGTTTTCCCCGGCCCAGGTCGAGCGGGTATTCATCAAGGCGCGTGAGCTCGGCTTGCCGGTCAAGCTGCACGCCGAGCAGTTGTCGTCGCTGCACGGTTCGAGCCTGGCGGCGCGCTATCAGGCGTTGTCGGCGGACCATCTGGAATTCATGACCGAAGAAGACGCCATCGCCATGGCCGCGGCCGGCACCGTTGCCGTGCTGCTGCCGGGGGCGTTCTATTTCTTGCGCGAAACCCAGTTGCCGCCGATGGATGCCCTGCGCCGCCACGGCGTGAAGATTGCCCTGGCCAGCGACCTCAACCCCGGCACCTCGCCCGGGCTGTCGCTGCGCTTGATGCTGAACATGGGCTGCACGCTGTTCCGCATGACCCCCGAAGAAGCCTTGGCCGGCGTCACCCTGCATGCCGCTACCGCGCTGGGCCTGGGCCACAGCCACGGCTCGCTCGAGGCGGGCAAGGTGGCGGACTTCGTCGCCTGGCAAATAGAACGCCCTGCCGACCTTGCCTACTGGCTGGGCGGCGACCTGCCCAAGCGCGTGGTGCGCCTGGGTGTCGAGATACCCCACTGAGCGAGGGCACATGGACAACGTATTCAGTTTTCACCAGGGCCAACTGCCGCTGCTGATCAGCATCCCCCACGCTGGCCTTAAACTGACCGACACGGTGCGCGACGGCCTGGTGCCGGCTGCGCGCAGCCTGCCGGACACCGACTGGCACATCCCGCAGCTCTACGACTTTGCCCGCGAGTTGGGTGCAAGCGTGGTGGCTGCGCAGTATTCGCGGTTCGTCATCGATATCAACCGCCCGGATGACGACAAACCGCTGTATGCCGGCGCCACCACGGGCCTGTACCCGGCCACCTTGTTCGAGGGGGAGCCGTTGTTTCTCGAGGGTAAGGCGCCCAGCGCACAGCAGCGGGCGCAGTACCTGGAGCAAATCTGGCGGCCCTATCACGCCAAGGTCGAGAGCGAACTGGCGCGGCTGCGCGAGGCATTTGGCTACGCCTTGTTGTGGGATGCCCACTCGATTCGCTCGCAGATTGCCCACCTGTTCGATGGCAAGCTGCCGGACTTCAACCTGGGCACCTTCAATGGCGCCAGTTGCGACCCTGAGCTGGCGCAGCGGCTCAAGGGCGTATGCGCGGGCTTCCCGGCGTACACCCATGTGCTCAATGGGCGCTTCAAGGGCGGGCACATCACCCGCCATTACGGCGCGCCGGCCAATCACATCCATGCGGTGCAGTTGGAGCTGGCGCAGAGCACCTATATGAATGAAGTGGAGCCGTTCGCCTACCGTGAAGACCTGGCGCAGCCGACCCAAGTGGTGCTTCGCGGGTTGCTGGAAACCTTGCTTGGGTGGGGCAGGGAGCGCTACGGGCGCTGAGCGCCGCGCGGGTCATCTGCGCGATCTCTGTGTAGGAGCGGCCTTGCGCCGCGAAAGGGCCGCAGCGCGGCCCCGGCTTTCCACGCGTTGAGGCAGAAATCCTGGGGCCGCGCTGCGGCCCTTTCGCGACACAAGGCCGCTCCTACCACGATTGCGGGCTGGCTTGAGGTCCAATACCCAGACAATTCACACGGACACATGCTCTTCGCGCATTTCAGGTTTATGATGCCCAACGGCAGACTTAATCCTCACACGGAGTGCGCAATGCAGACCCTGTACCCGCAGATCAAACCCTACGCCCGGCACGATCTGGCCGTGGAAGCGCCGCACGTGCTGTATGTCGATGAAAGCGGTTCGCCGGAAGGTCTGCCTGTGGTGTTCATCCACGGAGGGCCGGGTGCTGGCTGCGATGCCCAGAGCCGCTGCTATTTCGACCCCAACCTGTACCGCATCATCACCTTCGACCAACGCGGCTGTGGCCGCTCCACGCCCCACGCCAGCCTGGAAAACAACACCACCTGGCACCTGGTCGAAGACCTTGAGCGTATTCGCGAGCACCTGGGCATCGACAAATGGGTGCTGTTCGGCGGCTCCTGGGGTTCCACGCTGGCGCTGGCCTATGCCCAGACCCACCCTGAGCGCGTGCACGGCCTGATCCTGCGCGGCATCTTCCTGTGCCGCCCGCAGGAAATCAGCTGGTTCTACCAGGAGGGCGCCAGCCGCCTGTTCCCCGACTACTGGCAGGACTACATCGCACCCATCCCGGCCGAAGAGCGCGGCGACCTGGTCAGCGCCTTCCACAAACGCCTCACTGGCAGCGACCAGATCGCCCAGATGCATGCCGCCAAGGCCTGGTCCACCTGGGAGGGCCGCACTGCCACGCTGCGCCCCAACCCGCTGGTGGTCGACCGCTTCTCCGAGCCGCAGCGCGCGCTGTCCATCGCCCGCATCGAGTGCCACTATTTCACCAACAACGCGTTCCTCGAGCCAGACCAACTGATCCGCGACATGCCGAAAATCGCCCACCTGCCGGCGGTGATCGTGCATGGCCGCTACGACGTCATCTGCCCCCTGGACAACGCCTGGGAGCTGCACCAGGCCTGGCCGAACAGCGAGCTGAAAGTGATCCGCGACGCAGGCCACGCCGCCTCCGAGCCCGGTATCACCGACGCCTTGGTGCGCGCCGCCGACCAGATGGCGCGGCGCCTGCTCGACCTGCCCCTGGAAGAGGCATGAAGTGCCTGATACAGCGCGTTAGCGCAGCGCGCGTCGAGGTGGCCGGCGAAATCGTCGGTGCCATCGACCAGGGCTTGCTGGCGCTGGTAGCGGTGGAGCCTGAAGATTCGGCCGAACATGCCGACAAACTATTGCACAAGCTGCTCAACTACCGTGTGTTCAGCGACGAGCAGGGCAAGATGAACCGCTCGCTCAAGGATGTCGCTGGCGGGCTGCTGCTGGTGTCGCAGTTCACCCTGGCTGCCGACACCCGCAATGGCATGCGCCCGAGCTTTTCGACCGCCGCGCCACCGGCGTTGGGTGCCGAAGTGTTCGACCATTTGCTGGCCCAGGCCAGCCGGCAGCACCCGCAGGTTGCCAGTGGGCGTTTCGGCGCCGATATGCAGGTCCACCTGGTCAATGATGGCCCTGTGACATTTATGTTACAAATTTGACGTCGAAAAACCCCATGTCTTGATGAAAACAAGGGGTTTTGTACGATAAATAGTTGTGCCAGCCTGATGCGTTGTAACGCGACCTGCTGGATAATCGCGCGCTGCATGGGCCTGCGTTCGCAGGCTTGATCCACTTTGACACGAGCATTGTCTGGGTCCGTTTGGGGAATCATTACGCCCTTACGGGGTCCGAACAGTGCTCGCCAACCCGGCATTTGTCGCTGGCCGTTGGTTTCATGATCTGTTTTTCGGCGAGGATTGCTCGTGATTGTAAGCCCCTGTATTGCACCAAGAATCCCCGGTAACCGGCTGCGCAAGGCGATGCTGGCTGGCGTTGCGCTGGTCGGCCTGATGAGCGCAGGCCAGCTCTGGGCATTCAATCTGGACGACGTTGCAGCCAAGGCAAAGGATCTGGCCGGCCAGAAGTACGAGGCACCGAAGAGCAACCTGCCGCCGGTGTTCCGCGACATGAAGTACGCCGACTACCAGAAGATCCAGTTCCTTCAGGAAAAGGCCGAGTGGGCGAAGGACAAGACCCCCTTCAAGATTTCGTTCTACCACCAGGGCATGCACTTCGACACCCCGGTGACGATCAACGAAATCACCGCCAACAAGGTCAGCGAGATCAAGTACGACCCGAGCCGCTTCGAGTTCGGCGACGTGCCGCATGATGCCGACGCCACCAAGAACCTCGGCTACGCGGGCTTTAGGGTGCTCTACCCGATCAACAAGGCCGACAAGCAGGACGAGATCATGACCCTGCTTGGCGCCAGCTATTTCCGCGTGGTCGGCAAAGGCCACCGTTACGGCCTGTCGGCCCGTGGCCTGGCCATCGACACCGCGTTGCCGTCGGGTGAAGAATTCCCGCGCTTCCGTGAATTCTGGATCGAAAAACCCAAGCCTAACGACAAGCATCTGGTGATCTACGCGCTGCTCGATTCGCCGCGTTCCACCGGCGCCTACAAGCTGACCCTGCGCCCGGGCGAAGACACCCTGGTCGACGTCAAGTCGCGTGTGTACCTGCGTGACCACGTCAGCCGCCTGGGTATCGCGCCGCTGACCAGCATGTTCCTGTTCGGCCCTAACCAGCCGTCCAAGGTGCAGAACTACCGCCCGGCCCTGCACGACTCCGAAGGCCTGAGCATCCATGCCGGCAATGGTGAATGGCTGTGGCGCCCGCTGAACAACCCGAAACACCTGGCCGTGAGCAACTTCAGCGTTGAAAACCCGCGTGGTTTCGGCCTGCTGCAGCGCCAGCGCGCGTTCAGCGACTTCGAAGACCTCGACGACGAGTACGAAAAGCGTCCGAGCGCCTGGATCGAGCCTAAAGGCGACTGGGGCAAAGGCACCGTCGACCTGGTCGAAATCCCGACTGCCGATGAAACCAACGACAACATCGTTGCGTTCTGGAGCCCGGAAACCCTGCCTGAGCCAGGCAAGCCGTTCCAGTACGACTACCGTCTGCGCTGGACCATCAAAGAAGACCAACTGCACGCTCAGGACCTGGGCTGGGTCAAGCAGACCCTGCGCTCCAGCGGTGACGTCAAGCAGGCCAACCTGATTCGCCAGCTCGACGGCAGCGTTGCCCTGCTGGTCGATTTCGTCGGCACCAACCTCGCAGCGCTGCCGGCCGATGCCGCCGTGCGCAGCCAGGTCAGCACCGGCGACAACGCCGAGGTGGTCGAAAACAACCTGCGCTACAACCCAGAAACCAAAGGCTGGCGCCTGACCCTGCGGTTGAAGATCAAAGACCCGAAAAAATCCACCGAGATGCGTGCCGCGCTGGTACGTGATGTCCCGGTCGAGCAGCCAAAACCTGCCAAAGAAACCAAGGCCGCAGCCAAGCACGCTCAAACCAAGGCCGAAAAAGCCAAGGCTGAGAAAGCTGCCGAGCAAGCGGCGGCGGATGCGGCGTCCACCAACGAGGCCCCGGCCACCACTGAAAAAGTGCTGACCGAGACCTGGAGCTATCAGTTGCCTGCCGATGAGTAACTCAAGCCCAAGGCCGGAATCGCTTGGCGAATACCTGGCCCACCTCCCACTGAGCGACGAGCAGCGTGCGGAACTCGCAAGCTGCACCTCGTTCAGCGAGCTGCACCAACGTCTGGCGGCGCAACCCGTCGCCAGCACCACTGAGGCCGCGCAGGCCTCGGTGGGGTCGCGCCTGACCGTCGGCACTGCCGCCGAGCTGGAAGAGGCCGAAATGCTCGGCGTCGATGCCAGCGGGCGCCTGTGCCTGAAGATCGCGCCGCCGATCAAACGTACCAAGGTGGTGCCCGAGCCTTGGCGCACCAACGTGCTGGTACGCCTGTGGCGGCGCATGACCGGCCGCCCCAACGCGCCGCAGCCGCCCCAGCGCGAGCTGCCGCCGGCGCGTTGGCGCACCGTCGGCTCGATCCGCCGTTATATCCTGCTGACCCTGATGATCGGCCAGACCATCGTGGCCGGCTGGTACATGAAGGGCATCCTGCCGTACCAGGGCTGGTCGTTCGTCGACCTCGACGAAGTGCTCAACCAGCCGCTGTGGGACACCGTGGTACAGGTGTGGCCGTATGCACTGCAAACGTCCATTCTGGTGCTGTTCGGCATCCTGTTCTGCTGGGTGTCTGCTGGGTTCTGGACCGCGCTGATGGGCTTCCTCGAGCTGATTACCGGGCGCGACAAGTACCGAATTTCCGGCAGCAGTGCCGGTAACGAGCCGATCGCCCCTGAAGCGCGTACTGCACTGGTCATGCCGATCTGCAACGAAGACGTGCCGCGTGTATTCGCCGGCCTGCGTGCGACGTTCGAATCGGTCGCCGCCAGCGGCAACCTCGACCGCTTCGACTTCTTCGTGCTCAGCGACACCAACGACCCCGACATCGCCGTTGCCGAACAACAGGCGTGGCTGGACGTGTGCCGCGAGACCAAAGGCTTTGGCCGCATTTTCTACCGCCGCCGTCGGCGCCGGGTGAAGCGCAAGAGCGGCAACCTCGACGACTTCTGCCGTCGCTGGGGTGGCGAATACAAGTACATGGTCGTGCTCGACGCCGACAGCGTCATGACCGGTGAATGCCTGAGCAGCCTGGTGCGCCTGATGGAGGCCAACCCGGACGCCGGCATCATCCAGACCGGCCCACGGGCGTCGGGCATGGACACCCTTTATGCGCGCATGCAGCAGTTCGCCACCCGCGTGTACGGCCCGCTGTTCACCGCCGGCCTGCACTTCTGGCAGCTGGGCGAGTCGCACTATTGGGGCCACAACGCGATCATCCGCATGAAGCCGTTCATCGAGCACTGCGCGCTGGCGCCGTTGCCGGGCAAAGGCGCGTTCGCCGGGGCCATCCTGTCCCACGACTTCGTCGAAGCAGCGCTGATGCGCCGTGCTGGCTGGGGCGTGTGGATTGCCTATGACCTGGCCGGCAGCTATGAAGAACTGCCGCCGAACCTGCTCGATGAGCTCAAGCGCGACCGCCGCTGGTGCCACGGCAACCTGATGAACTTCCGCCTGTTCCTGGTCAAGGGCATGCACCCGGTGCACCGTGCGGTGTTCCTGACCGGGGTGATGTCGTACCTGTCGGCACCGTTGTGGTTCCTGTTCCTGGTGCTGTCCACCGCGCTGCTGGCGACCAACACGCTGATGGAGCCGCAATACTTCATCGAGCCGTTCCAGTTGTATCCGTTGTGGCCGCAGTGGCACCCAGAAAAAGCCATCGCGCTGTTCTCTACCACTGTCGTGCTGCTGTTCCTGCCCAAGCTGTTGAGCGTGGTGCTGATCTGGGCCAAGGGCGCCACCGAGTTTGGCGGGCGCATCAAGGTCACCTTGTCGATGCTGATGGAGATGTTGTTCTCCATGTTGCTGGCGCCGGTACGCATGATCTTCCACACCCGCTTCGTGCTGGCCGCGTTCCTTGGCTGGGCTGCGACCTGGAACTCGCCACAGCGTGACGATGACTCCACGCCGTGGAGCGAGGCCATCCGCCGGCATGGCCCGCAAACCTTGCTGGGCTTTGCCTGGGCTGCACTGGTGGCGTGGCTGAACCCAAGCTTCCTGTGGTGGTTGGCGCCTATCGTCGGTTCGCTGGTGCTGTCGATCCCGGTTTCGGTGATTTCCAGCCGTGTGCGCCTGGGCCTGGCCGCGCGTGACGAGAAGCTGTTCCTCATCCCCGAGGAGTACGCAACGCCGCAGGCGCTGCTGGCCACCGACCAGTACACCCACGAAAACCGTTGGCATGCGCTGCATGACGGCTTCGTGCGTGCGGTGGTCGACCCGCGTCAGAACGCCCTGGCCTGCGCCATGGCTACCGCACGGCACGGCCAGGCAGCACCGATCGAGGCACTGCGTGCCGAACGCATCGCCAAGGCGCTGGAAGTCGGGCCGAAAGGCCTGGATGGCAATACTCGCCTGGCATTGCTGAGCGACCCGGTGGCGCTGTCGCGCCTGCACGAGCAGGTCTGGGCCGGGCATCATTCGGCCTGGATCGACCTGTGGCGAGCCTCGATCGACAACGACCCGCACTCGCCACTGCTGCCGCTGCATCCAGAAGCTGAGGCGCAGCCAGCGCTGGCGTGAGCCACCTTGGGCCGCATTGCGGCCCATCGCGGGGCAAGCCCGCTCCTACACAATCAAAAGCGACTTGCCTGAAACCATAGAATCTCCCACAGGATCTGGGTCAATCCACACTATCGAGGCTAGGCAAGTTCACTGTGGGAGATTCTATCGGCATATCTCCTTGTGGCGAGCGGGCTTGCCCCGCGATGCTTTCAGGCCGATTTTGGCCAACAAAGTCCCCCTCGCTACTAGGTGCCAAGCCCCG